>JANQEC010000303.1 GCA_028278585.1 Cyclobacteriaceae bacterium
CATTCAGACGTTCTGCCGGAAACCCGTTTAATTCTAAAGTCAGTGTTTTGCGTGGGAAACTGAGAGACGATAAGTAATCATCTTTCATTGAAATATAAAAACCACCACTACTTTGGTAGTGGTGGTTTAACTCATTTAGGGTGAAGAGTTTTTGATTAATTCCTATCTTCTTCAAAGGATTCTTCTTCACTAAATACTTCTTCTGCGTATACTACGCCATCCAGATCTTCAATTGGTGGTGAAGGAACCGGCGAAATACTTTGAGTGTCGTCCTCACAAGCAAAAAACGCCATGAGAACCATGATTCCGATAATCTGTTTTAACGATTTCATAATTTCAACATTTAAAAATTAACTTGCTTTGGTACCATGTACACATCTGATTTTCAGTGTGCAATCCTTAATGAACTTTTAAGGAATAAGTAACCCATCCAGGTAAGTTCAGGTTTATAATTAATTTAATACCAGTATTTGTAACTTTATTTTATTGCACGGATAGCGTACCTTTTTTGAATGCCACAACCAAAAATTGCTATGGGTTGGGTTACCTTTTATATTCATGATCATTAACTCCAGAATCTAATGGACGACAAGGTGATCCTTGAGAACATAAGAAATGGTGACCAAAAACAGCTAGCGCTGGTATATCGATCCTACCAATCAGAATTTATAGCCTGGTTGGTAAAGGAACACAATTGCAATCGCGATGAAGCAAAAGACATATACCAGGTTTCCATTATTGCTTTGTATGAGAATATCATAAGTGGGAAGTTGACAACACTGACCAGCAATTTAAAGACGTACTTGTATTCCATTGCCAAGCACAAAGTCTTTGAATTCAGAAGAAAGGAAAATAAAATAGATCGAAGTGTAGGTGTTCAAACGATCGAACTTGAGGAGCTTGTCAATTGGGATGCTATTGATAAAGAGAAGAACCTTGTTGTAATGGAAAAGAGTCTCGAGAAGCTTGGAGATCCATGCAAAACGCTCTTGGAATTATATTATTTCCACGGACTCTCAATGGAAGAAATTGCAGAAAAAATCGGCTATAAGAACAGTGCAACAGCCAAAAACCTAAAATGTAAATGTATAGTGAGATTGAGAAAAATCTTTGAAAATGAAATTCAAAAATTAAGTGATGATTTGATCAATTGAGCGCCAGCAAAATAGTAATTTGAAAATGAAGAATGAATACGAGGATATTGAACAATTAGAACGCTATCAAAAAGGTGAGTGTACAAGTGAGGAGAAAAAGGAAGTAGAAGATCGACTCGCAAATGATGAAGCATTTCGTGGGCTTTATGATGACATGGAGTTGATGGTGTTAGGTTTGAAAAGAACTTCAGGAGGCTCGAGTATCGAAGATAAGATAGAACTTCTTAGAAAAACCGTAGAACTTAATGAAGAAAGAGAGGTTATCAATCTTAAATCCTGGTTCACCAAAACACGGATAAATCTTTCCATCGCTGCTGTCATTTCCCTTTTGATTGCTTCCATGTTTCTTTTCAACAACGTAGGAAACAATAGCCCGGAAAGCCTTTTCCAGGATTATTTTCAACCCTATGAAAATCTCAATAGTGCCTTACGGGGCAACGAGCAAGAAATTGATAATATAACCAGGGCTTATTTGGCCTACGAAAGAGGCGAATTTGAAAACGCAATCCTCTTGTTTGGAAACATTGATTCGATTACCGAAAACAGGACTACCCATCAATTTTATCTTGGAAATGCCTATTTAGGTATTGGTGAAGGGAAAAATGCAATTCCATTGTTCCTGGAGGTTTCCCGTTCAACATCCATTCTTGCGGATACGGCTAAATGGTATTTGGCTCTGAGCCACTTACAAAATCGTGACACTGAAAAAGCAAAAAAAATATTAATCGAGATTCAAAATTCAAGAAATGATTATTCAAGTCAATCAAAAGAACTTTTAGAGAAACTAAACTAACCAACCATGCCAAGTAAAACGGAACTCGCGGAGCTTCTAAGAAAAGCCTCCGAATTCAAAAACTATGTGACGAATGAATTACAATACTTCATTCAGTACTATGACAAGGCCATTTATGAGCTCAGCTTTGATTTTGATAGAAATGGTAAAGTCGAGGGTAAACCCCTAAAAGATCAAAAAGAAAAAGAAAGGTTCTTTCAACCAATCGTCTCTTTGCTTGAGGGGTATAGCAAAAAGTTTCATACGTCTTATGAAAATTGGGAAAGACAAATAAAAGACTATGGAAAGATTTATTTTAACAACGACGAGGACCGACTTCACTTGTCGATGAGCCGCTCTACATTCACAAATGATGACTATGGAAATCTTACTCCTTTTGGTCCCTGGTTGGTAAGAAATGGTGAATTAATGGGACATCATCAAATCGGGGTTCTTGATGCGATGATCTCTCAACTACCTCAGCCGCAGTTGCAAAATGGTAAACTGATTGTAGATGATCCCGGCAAAAATGGATTGATAAAAATTCAAATGATCCTCATTTTGGTCCAAAAACAATTCATAAGTCTTTTAGGAAGAGTTTTAGCTAAGAAGATGGGCACGAATGATCTCAGAGAAGGATGGAACGATCCCCCGCTCGTACAGCTTTCTGACGGAAATACAGGTGCATGGGCCGCTGATAGGGAGATCCCCGTAATCATTCATGTTAACAAAACGCTAGCCACATCGGATGTTCATGATACCCGTGTTTCAGCATATGCCGCTGTTGCCCACGAATTTGGTCACAAGATTTCAGACAGCTTTACTAAAGACCGACTTATCCAGGATTTGATAGAAAACATAGAAAGAAGGAAGCATAAACATGGATTTATATGGGGATCCTGGATGCATGAAATCTTTGCTGATGCAGTTGGAATCCGGTTATTAGGTAAAGTGGCAATCGATGGACTTAAAAAAGTGCTAGAAAACAGGCTTATAGAAGGAGTTGAACCACCAGATCTGATCATCCAAAATTTCAGATTTGATAGCGAGACAATCCCCTATGAACCTCATCCCAATACTTTCCTAAGATTCTTCATTGGATTGGAGCTTGCCGATCAATTGGGGAGAATACGCAAGAAAAACGAGAAAGATGAAAACGAGAAGGAGGGCAAGTACAAGGAAGATTATTGGGACGAATGGAAAGAGATTTACAAGGAAAATTTTCCAAACCTTTATGAAGCTCATAAAGATGATTTTGACAAAAATATATTTCACTTTAAAGATCAGATAAATGAGGAAGCAGTTATAATAGATACCGACGAGATTAATCGAATAGTTGATGCCATATTAAATACACGATTACGCTCTTTGCCGTGTCAAGGCTTCCGTTTACTTCTACCTGGCTTCAAAATAACAAGGCCTCAAATATTTGGGATTACAGTAATTGGGTTTCGTCTGTATTGGATCCCATGGATCGGATATAGAAAAGCAAAAACACTTATTCAGCATCTGGATGAGGATGAAGATGGGACAATAAAAAAGTTGCTAAAAGCTTTTGAAGCTTTGCAAGCGGCTTAACCCCCAATGATTTATAAAAAAATCCAACCTTAAAATTCCAAAATCATGAAAAAAATTAGAAAAAATCCAAGAATCCGACCTCTAAGAGCAAGGTACCACGAAGCTGACTCGCACATTCACGATACCAGACATGAAGCCGGCTCCATTTTACATGACACAAGACATGAAGCTGATTCACACATCCATGACACAAGACACGAGGCTGACTCACACGTTCATGATACCGGGCATGAAGCTGACTCACACGTTCATGACACAAGACATGAAGCTGACTCACATGTTCATGACACTCGCTATAATTCCGGCCCGGATCTACATGATACACAACATTTTTTACGTGGGAAAGAACATGGGAATACTCATTTGGTTGAGGGTGAAATTAAATTTGAAAATGACGAGATCAAAAGCCCGGGTGCTGCTGAGCACAAGCAACATCATACGAATTACTCTATTGTTTTAAACAACGAAGAGGGAAAGATCATTGATAAAAACAGTAGTTATTTCTATCGAGGTTATGAGCAATACACGCAAAGAGGATATTTGACGATGAAACCAATAAAAGATCCTGAAGGAAATGAAGTTTCCAAAGATGAAGTCTATTTATTGTTTCATAATGACAAACGTCATCAAACATACAAAGGTGAAGAAAACAGAAGGGTATACTTCCAGGTGAGAAATGCTTCTCTGATTCTCAACTCACACATTTTAAAGATACCTCTGGCATGTAACTTCGATGTAGTTCCACATCAACCAGTTTTTCCTGGCATTCATAACTTTGTTTGCCATAATGGTGGCGAACTCCAAGTCGATGAAAATAGCTTTAAAGTAGACCCGTCCACAAAGGGTGATGTCAAAATCAATAACAAACATTTGATTAATCCTGTAAACATCGTCACAGCAGATATTGCTTCTATGAACACGGTGACTGTGAAAATTGAGAATTTCAATATCCAATCAAAAAATTCAGAACCACATTGGGGCTACATAAGACTTAACAGGGACATAGAGCCAAAAAGGGACATTATTTTATTTGTCAGCAATCAACCTATTGGCGAGTTAAACGATGTTAAGGAATTTGAAATCAGGACCGTTCCCATTCTCCTGGCTGGTAATGTTATGGAACTGGACATTGCCTATTTCAAGTAGTGGTGACTAATTAGTTGACCGTTTTCTCCTATAAATGTAGATGATGATGGAGAGAGAAATCAAAATTATCACTGTCCAGTAAATGGATTTTTGGCTTTCGAATAAAATTGAGGAACCATCTCCTAAGACGATAAATGAGGACCAGAAATGCGGGTGTGTATTAACAAAGTTTCCATTTGCCAGGTATTCAAGTTGGCTACTTCTCAAAGAATTGGATATGGACGAGCCTTGATTTAATTCACTATAAAAGTTTGTCATTAACTCGACAGTTTGCAGATCCCGAACCTTCCACAAGCTGGTCACAATGGCTGAACTACCTGCCAGAGCAAACCCTCTTGCAATACTAAAAACACCCTCTCCGTCATAGAAAGTACCCAATCCCGTTTCACACGCACTTAACACAGTAAGTTTATTATTGAGTTTCATAGGATAAATCTCATACGCATGAAGCCTTCCATCATTAGAAGCGTCCTCTCCTTTTGCAAAGGCTATGTTTGGCTCAAAGACATCATCTCCGGATGACGCATGGCTCGCGATATGGATTATATTGTAATCGGGAGCGTGACGTTTAAAATTATCTTCTGTACTCACCTCGGAATTGAAAATGTCCATTTTTTTCCAAACGGATTCTATTCGTGACAACTCGTTTTGAGTCCCCGCCAACTCCATAGATGAGAAGCCCAATACTCTATTGAATTTGTAATCGATGTTTGATTTCAATGCCAAAATGCTTGCCGAAAAAGCATAACTAATGGTATAATCCCGAATCAAATAGGAAAGGTTTTTGTAATTTATTTCTTCAATGGTATCGGGAATTTCCGAAATAAGAGAAGCAAATGGCAGCATGTTTAGTCTCCCATCTGGCACAATTATAAGCTCCTGGATATCCGAATTACTTTCCCCTTCAATTGTAGATAAGAATGGCTCTAAAATGGCATTATATATTGTACTGGAACTTTCTACAAACTGTTGAAAACTTTGTTCTCCAGAATCAAAATCTACGGTACTAACTGTACGAATATACGTGTCTAAATAATCATCTAGCCCTTCCGTATTTAGCTCCAAAAAGTAAGATCCCGCCTTAGAAATTGCCAATCCATATAAGGACTCACTTCCCCAGAAATAGTTTATCATTAATTGGTGATCTTCAAGATAATCCTGGAGTTCTCCAACAGATTTGACATTATTCTCTATCGTGTTTTCAATTCTTGCATCTTCTTCGATAAGATCCTTTTCGCTTCTAAGCAGTATTACTTTACTTATTAATGCTTCAATATTTTGATACCCACTGGATTCTTCAATTTTGGCCAGTTGAATCTGCTGTCTAACATCATCTATATCCTTTTGAAGAAGCATGACTTCCTTTTGAAACTCCTTTAGCTTACCAACCTGATTGTCTATCATCCTATTCCTTAGCAGAATCGATTGCTTGATTCCTTCTATGTATTTCAAAGCAGATTCAATGAAACCAGGATCTTGATCCCTTTCATGCATTAAGAGTGTGGCTCTGAGCGCATTGCTGTAAATCTCTTTTGCGTGTTCAGCCAAATGAAGTGAGGGACTATTGTCCTCAAGCCCAAAACGTAGATCTGCGATTACACTTGCTGCTAATTCATATACCTCATAAGAACTTATGAGGTATTTTTCCTCACCACTTTCACTATATAAGTCTAGCAAAACATCTCCCTTTTCATTTAAAACAAGATAGATCTGAGGATTTAAAGTTTGGTCAGAAGTGGGTATTTCCGGATTTTGTAATTCAGATGTAGGATTGAAATTTCTTAATCCTGTTTTTAGGGATTTTTGAAGAAAAAAAAGCGAGCTGTCTTTTTGATCAAACTTCCTGTACATCTGCCCCAAGAGCATATTTCTACGTGATACCGAATAACCCTTTCCCGAAATACTCACATCCCCACCAGAAGCTAAATTGTAATAGTGTTTAGCCAAGGTCATCTCACCAAGGTCAACATGGTTAGCTGCCATATTTTGGTGGTTATCACGAATCATTGCAGAATCATAGGGATCTAGACTCTCAAACCACTTAATTGATTTCAGGTAAGCTTGGTTACTTCTTGAAGGATCGTTCGCCCTTTTGTATGTCAATCCAAGATTAGAATACCAGAAGGCAAGATCTCGATCACTAGTAGGCTTCTCACTTAAACGTATTGTAATTGCATTTTTTATGAACCTGATCGCATCATCGTAATTCCGTTCATCAGAATGAATATTGCCCATCATGCTATTGCACTTTGCAATAAGTCTTTTGTCTCCAAGCCTGGAAGCCATAATTATCGCAAGCTCCCCATACTCCTTCGCCTGATCATAATTAAGTCTTTCTCTTTCAGTAATAGCAAGTCCGTAGTAGATTCTCTGCTTTTGCTCCATCGAAATCAAATCATTGTTTCTGGATAAGCTCAAAGCCTCAAACAAATACTGAAAGGCTCCATCATAATTTGGGTTGTCAAAGTCAAAACGTAAAGCATATCCCTTTCCAATGAGGGTTCTTACGTAATTTGGGATATCCAAATTCTTAATTGCCAGTTGAGATGCTGAATCATAATAGACATAAGATTTAGCATCTTCAAAAATCGCCTGAAGCGAATCTCCTTTACTCAGATAATAATTCAGGCTATCTTGCCCAATACATAGAAAGTATGCTTGAAGGAAGATGGTGAGTGTGATAAGTCTTCTCATCAAAAGGTTGGTTGAATGGCTAATCAAATTCAAGTTATCGCTTGAATCTCTTCATACCCAGCATGAAATTACTTTGTACATAACTTAATTCAAAGAATTATCATTAGATAATAACTCAAATGCAATTACGATTACCTTCCGAGCAAATCACACTTAAATAGAATTCACTCCCTCCTTAATAAGGTGAATCCCACATTGCCGTGTTAATTCAACAAGGAAATTCGATCTAACAAACACTTAAATGCTGAGCCTGGCAAACCTATCAGATATAGTCTGGACAAGTATAGTAGCTTATTCGATGGTACAGGGCTATTTGTTGTTTATCCTATTCCCAACCAATCGGCAAGGCTCAAAACAGGCCAAATGGTTACTTGCCACAACCTCCCTTTTGTGTGCACTCCTTCTAACTGAAGAACTGCTAAGTCATGCAATTGGATATGAGAAACTGCCACATTTAATCTTCTCTACAGGTCCGCTTTGGTATTTGTTAAGCCCAATCATCTTTTTTTATGTCAGGCACCAAACAGCTCGAATAAAAGTTACCCGAAAAGATTTCTGGCACCTACTACCTATGGTTTGGGTGCTTCTTAGCTCACTTGATTTCTATTCCTTTTCCAGTGAAACAAAACTCTACTACCTTAAAATGTCTGCAAAAGGAAGTTCGGCACCTATTCACACCATCAATTTCATTCTCTTCTTTTCTCAATCGGTGTTTTATCTTGCTGCCAGTTGGTCTTTGATTAAGCAAGAAGCGGCCTATAAACAAAGAAGAAACGAATATTCATGGGTTGTTCAATTGGTTATTGGGTTAGGCATAATTGCAATTTTGAGTTTGTTTTCAATTCTTATTTTAAATGTGGAGATTAAGAATTTATGGTGGATTAGCTCAACCTATTTCATTTTAGTTTCCGTGTTTTTGTTAGTTCTTTTTGTCCAGAGCATAAGATCTCCAAACAAGCTCTACCTTATCAGGCGAACTACAAAACTGAAATCCGCCCATACAAATGCAGAATCACATGAATCCTTTTCGGAGCTTCTCCAATTCCTGGATGATCAAAAACCATATAGAAATCCGGAATTTGATCTCCCAATGCTATCACGAGAATTTGGACATTCCAGGCACTATTTGTCACTGCTGATAAAAGAAGCAACAGGCCTGAACTTCAGAGATTTCATCAACCAATACCGACTTGAAGAAGCAAAGAAAAAACTGGCTAGCGCCCATAGTAAGCAATTCACCATCCAGTCGATCGCTAGCGATTCTGGCTTTACGAGTCTCGCCACTTTCTACAGAGCCTTTAAGAAATTAGAAGGTAGAACACCCAAGTCGTTCATCAACTAATCATTTCAATTCGATTACTCTAACGACCACAGGATTTAACGGGCTGCCCTGACCAACCAGCCTTGATACCACGTAAATCTTACTCTCATCAGGACTAATACCGATTCCATTTGGAATAAAGAAACTTGCTACATCCCCATCCCCGTCATCATTCCCGGCGTCACCCGTCCCTGCTATAATTGAAACTTCTCCATCAAGCGTCACCTCGTACAACTTGTTTCCGCCACGACTCAATGCATAGAGTACTCCATTACCATAAACCAAGTGCGAGTTGCTGTTCGCTGGAAGCTTTGTCAAAATTGCCGGAGTTCCATCTGGCGTAACTTTTACTATGCTGCTATTGCTGAAATTTGCAACATACAAATTACCTTCATCATCGATTGTCAGTCCGTTTGGACATCTAAAAATGGTGCGATCAGAGGAAAAAACAGTAGAAGTTCCATCTGGTTCAATCTTCTGTATCGAAGACCCAGCACAGTTACATACAAATATGTTTTCATTTTCATCCAGCGTCACCCCCACTGGCGAAAAAAGTCCAGTGTTGGAAAGGGTACTCACTTGACCATCAGATGTGATTTCACTTATGAAGTTTCCCTTAATATTGGCTTGAATCAAATTTCCATTGGCAGCAAAAGCATTACCAGAAGGGCCAACCAACCCATCTGCAAAGAGAGATACAGCTCCCGTTTCTGGATTGATCTTTGATACAATCGTACCATTTGCATCATCAATTTTGTTTCCAAAATCAGCCACATAGATAAAACCATCTGCATCAACCGTCAAGCCTCCGCTTCCATCAAAGCTAGACGTCAAAGTAGACACGGTATATAGACATCTTTTGTCATTCACCGTTTCGGTTGTAGGATTCCCGCATACGTCAAACAACGAGGGTGAATCATCTCCTCCGCATGATGTTGTTACTAGTAATACAATACTTAGACTTGTAATTTTTAAATGCGTCATAATTTTAAGTTTTGGAGAAATTTAGGAGCAGAATTCTTTGTGCAAATCTTTCTGCTGCTCTGATGTCTCTCATTTATAGGAAATGAGATAAACTAAGACTCCTTCCAGACGGTGACCGTACAAAAGCAGTCTATATCCCAGGAGGGATCTGCTTCTTATAACTTTTTCCTAGCTACATTCGTATTTGTTTTACAAATAGGTAAATTCTATGCGTTTTAACCTTGGAGAATTCGAAGAAATAGTTCTTTTAGTAGTAGCAGCTCAAAATGAAGAGGCCTATGGCCTCTCCGTTACAACCTCAATCGAAGAAGAATTAAAGAGACCTGTCACCATGAGTAGTGTTCATACGGCTTTATACCGATTAGAAGAGAAGGGACTGGTAAAGTCCGAAATTGGTGGAACAACCAAAAGTCGGGGAGGCAGAAGAAAACGGATCTTTATGATCACTAGTGCAGGGAAAGAAGCATTGCTTGACGCTAAGAACGCAAGGAATCATTTATGGTCGATGATACCAAAAGTTGTATTTGAAAATCGATGAGTTCACAAAAGAACATATCTCCGCCGGCCTGGGCTGATCGCTTTTTCAACTGGTATTGCAAGAATGAGCTGGGAGAATCCATTCAGGGTGATTTACACGAACGATATGAATTGTATCGCAATTCACATTCACGAATAAGATCCAATCTGCTTTACTGGATGGACGTCATCCGATTTATTAATCGATTCACATTAAGAAAAAAATCAACGAGAAGAACTTTTATACCTACGATTATGCTGAAAAATTATACACTCGTCGCTTTACGAAACATCAAAAGAAACGTGGCCTTTACTACGATAAATGTGGTCGGCCTTGCAATATCCATGGCGGTATGTTTGCTAATAATTGCTACCATTGATGACCAGACCAGCTATGACGAGTTTCATTCCAAAGGAGATCAAATCTACCGTGTCACCCACAGGAGATTAAATGATGTCAATTTACCGATCGCCACTACTCCTTTGCCTCTGGCAGAAAAACTGAAAAATGAATACACAGGCCTTGAACATATCGTACAGTTCAGGAGAGGATTTTCCGGAGAAATCCTGGATAATGGAAAAGCGATCAATATTAGCGGACTCTACACCAACCCTGAGTTGTTTGATCTATTTGATTTCGAGCTTGAATCTGGAAATGTTGGAACAGCATTGAAGGAACCGAATTCGGTAGTTCTAAGAAATGATATTGCTACAAAATTTTTCAAAGACAAAGACCCCATGGGAGAGGATTTGATCATTGAAGGTTTGGGTTCATTTAAAATCACAGGTGTCCTGAAGGAAATACCCGGAAAAACACACATCAATTTCGAGGCGTTTGCTTCATTCTCCACTGTCGCTTCATTGGAAAAACAAGGAAAACTATCTGAATCACTTTCAGATTGGGATAAACTCTCCGGTGGATGGGTTTACTTCAATTTCAAAGAAGGCCGGCACCTGTCCGATCTGCAAGCCACCCTGAATAGGATCTCTGACGAGAATTACAACGAAGAATCCGAATACGATGTGGTGTTCAGTATTCAGAAAATGACCAACATCACTCCGGGCCCTTTGATGGGAAACCAGATTGGTCAATCCATGCCCAACTTTTTTATCTACGGGCTAGTGATCCTGGCTGTTTTAATCATGACCTGTGCTGCCTTCAATTATGCCAATCTTACTACAGCCAGGGCACTAACGAGATTCAAGGAAGTTGGAGTGAGAAAGGTGATGGGATCTACAAAAGGACAAGTGGTTATGCAGTTTGTAATAGAAGCTGTTTTGGTTTCATTGTTTTCCCTTGTAATAGCTATTGGTCTTCTTCGGTTACTCATCCCTGCATTTGAAGGTCTGAACATGAGCTCACTCCTTGAATGGAAACTCAACCCCGGCACGAAAGTGTATGTACAGTTTTTGATTTTCAGCCTTCTTACCGGGCTTTTCACAGGGTTTTTCCCGTCACTGTACATGTCGTCGGTAAAGCCGATCAATGCTCTCAAAGGAATGGATGGACCAAAAATGTCAAAAATTGGCTTGAGAAAATCATTGATAGTGACTCAATTGGTTATTTCCATTGTGCTCATCATTTCAGCAACTCTTGTCCATCGCCAGATCAAATACATGATCAATAAAGACTATGGTTTCAATCGAAGTAACATCGTAAATGTTGATCTTCAAGGTCAGGACTTTGATCTGATTAAACCTGAACTTGAAAAGTTGTCCTTTGTTGAGCGAGTATCTGGGGCGAACAACATACCAAGTATTGGCCGTCATGATGACATTGAGCTTAGAAAAAATGTGACCGATGAAGAAGTGAAATACAACTATTTCTCTGTCGATGAAAATTACATTGACAACCTCAGTCTCAATTTAATTGCCGGGACGAATTTTACACCTAAGCAAACGGAAGAAAGAGAAGTTATCATCAATGAAGAGGCAGTTGACGCTCTTGGATACGAAAGTCCGGAAAAGGCAATTGGAGGTAATGTCATTCTCGGTGATAGCACCAATGTCAATATTGTTGGTGTAGTGAAAAACTACAACTTCATGATCCTGTACATGGACATCAAGCCACTATTGCTTCGGTACAACCCTGAAGAGTTTGAATGGGCGCAGGTGAAAGTATCCGGTGCAAATAGAATCGATGAGTTAAAGCAAATGGAAAGTACCTGGGCCGGTTTTGATCCTAATCATGATTTCGAATACAACTACTTTGACGAACAAATTGAGGAATTCTATTCCATGTTTTATGATATCGTGTACATCGTGGGCCTCATTTCCATCCTTAGCATTGTTATCGCCGGGATGGGTCTGCTGGGTATTGCTACGTACTCCATACAAACCAGGCTCAAAGAAGTAGGAATTAGAAAGATCCTCGGTGCTGATGGAAAGAACCTAATCCTCATTCTAGGCAAGAGCTTTTTCATCATGATCATCATCTCCACGTTGATTGGTGGCCTCATCTCATTCTTTGGGAATAAAGCATGGCTTGAACTGTTTGCCTACCGAGTAAGTTTTGGTTTCGATATTGTTGGAATTGCTTTTTTATTCATCATTGTGATTGGTGGTCTCACCATAGGAACACAAACCTGGAAGGCGATGCGAACGAACCCCGCTGACATTCTGAGAAATGAATAAAGAATTTCCATTCAAAATGGATCGAATTACTCACTATTGTGAATGATTCTGTCGGCCATTGTCATTTAGGAAAAAAAGAATGAGGTAAATAATTACACTTTCTTTATCTTAAGAGATCAACATAAAACCTTTCCGTATGTTTGATCTAAAACCCCTCTCAAAAGAAGCCATTCCAAAGGCCATAGATAGAGCCAAGCAATATCGCCAACTCAATCAGCCATGGCATGCAGAGAGCATATGCAGGGATGTTTACGCAGTTGATCCTGATCATCAACAAAACCTGATCATTTTATTCCTGGCAATCACCGATCAGTTCGTGAATGACAAACACGGGAAAAGCATGCAAGATGCGGAAGAGATTATCGACAAACTGCGTGATGAATATCAAAGGGATTATGCACGTGGAATAGTGTTCGAACGACAGGCATCTGCCGCAATAAAGCGCGGTGGTCCAAGAGCGAGTTATATCGCTTACTATCACATTTTACGGGCTCTTGAGTTTTATGAAAAATCAGCCAAGTCGCATCCGGATAAGAACGAAGAATCTATTCTGCGTTACAACACTTGTGTAAGAATGGTTGAAGAATTCGACCTTAAACCTGCGCCTGATGACGATGGAAGTCATGGCACATTGGGTGAGTGAATGGCTAATTGATTAGTTGACATTTAGATCCTTCGCTATGCTCAGGATGACATTTCACTGATAGATTATATGCTAATTGTTCTGTCATACTGACGCAGGAGCATCTCTTGTTCAATAGTTGATAACCTGTCACAGAAGAAGACCCTGAAACAAGTTCAGGGTGACTGTTGGGAATGAGAACGCGCGGATATTGCTCAGGCAGATTTCTTACCAAAAAGCTTCCGCCAGAGCCATTTCAAAGGATCGTAATATTTATCAACCATCCGTTCCTTGAGCGGAATGATTGCATTATCTGTAATGGTGATCTCCTCCGGGCACACTTCCGTACAGCACTTTGTAATGTTGCAAAGTCCAACTCCTTGCTCTTTCACCAATTGTTCACTTCGGTCCGCTACGTCCAATGGGTGCATTTCCAGGCTTGCTGCTCTAACAAGAAAGCGAGGGCCGATGAATTCATTTTTGAGTTCATGCTCTCGTAATACATGACATACATTCTGACATAAAAAGCATTCTATGCATTTTCTGAATTCCTGAACCCTGTCTGCCTCGTATTGATAAAATATTCGCTCACCTTCTTTAGGTGTGAACGGAATGATCTTTTTGTTCACTTCAAAATTCCAGGATACATCACAAACAAGATCTTTGATAACAGGAAACGTCTTCATTGGACGAATAGAGATGGTCACATCTTCCGGATATTTATCCATCCGTTCCATGCACATCAATTTCGGCTTACCATTCACCTCTGCACTACATGAGCCACATTTGCCCGCTTTGCAATTCCATCGAACTCCAAGGTCAGTTGCCTGTTGCTTTTGCACGGAGTGCACAGCATCCAACACAACCATTCCAGGGATTCTTGGGACGCTATAATCGACCATTTTCCCACCATCCTTATCCCCTCTGAATATTTGAAGTTTTACTTCCTGTTCCATATCACTTGATCTGTTTGTCTAACAATTCCTGAAGTTCAGGTGGTGGTGATTCCAGTGGAACCTTAACCACTTCATTCCCACTTTCAGTTTGCTTCGCGATTGAATTGACTTTGCCCCACTCGTCTTCGGAGTTAGGAAAATCTTCACGCGTATGCGCACCTCTGCTTTCTTCCCTTTGAAGTGCTGCTTTGGCAACTACTTCACTAATGTCAAGCATATTTTCAAGGTCAAGTGCAAGATGCCAGCCTGGGTTGAATTGAACGTTTCCTCCTACTTTGACCGTCTTTGCTCTTTCCCGCAACGCACTTATGTCATCAATGGCTTCTTTTAAATCTGATTCCGAACGCACAATTCCCACCTTCAACTGCATCATCTTTTGAAGATCTTCTGAGATCGAATATGGGTTCTCACCATCAGATTCATTAAAAGGCTTCAGGCAGTTATCAATAACTTCATCAACATCCGATTTGTTAATGGTCGGATTGTCAGAAATTCCTTTCGCATATTTTGAGGCGAATTCACCAGCTCGCTTACCAAAAACCAATAGATCGGACAAGGAATTTCCTCCAAGCCGGTTAGCACCGTGCAATCCGGCTGCTACCTCGCCAGCAGCGTATAGTCCAGAAACCGTAGACGCTTGAGTTTCCGGGTCCACTTTTACTCCTCCCATTGTATAATGGCAGGTAGGACCAACCTCCATAGGTTCTTTTGTTATATCCACATCTGCCAGTTGCTTGAATTGATGATACATGCTTGGCAGTTTCTTCTTGATCTCTTCACCTGGTCTCCTCGATGCAATATCAAGGTATACTCCTCCGTGTGGTGCTCCCCTTCCAGCCAATACTTCTTTTCTGATAGCTCTTGCAACAACGTCCCGCGTAAGTAGCTCTGGTGGCCTGCGTTCCTTCGGAATCTTCCCGGCAACTACGGCTTTTACCCATCCATTCGCCTCTTCCTCGGTTTCCGCATAGTCACCCTGGAACATCTCCGGGATATTTTCGAACATGAACCGTTTGCCTTCACTGTTTTTAAGCACCCCGCCTTCTCCCCGGACTCCTTCCGTAATGAGCGTTCCTTTTACACTGGGTGGCCAAACCATCCCGGTTGGGTGAAATTGTATGAACTCCATATCCAGGAGATCTGCTCCGGCCCACAATGCAAGTGCATGACCGTCAGCCGTATATTCCCAGGAGTTAGAAGTTACCTCCCAGCATCGACCTGTACCCCCTGTAGCCAGGACAACTGATTTAGCACTAAATACTGTGAATCGTCCTGTCTCCCGCTCATAAGCTACACAACCTGATACGGCACCATCACTTTTTAACAATTTACGAACTGTGTATTCCATGTACACATCAATGCCAGTATGTACCCCCTTATCCTGAAGTGTTCGCAAAAGTTCTAGTCCTGTTCTATCCCCTACGTGAGCCAGTCGCGGATATGTATGACCTCCAAAATTTCGCTGTAGAATCTTTCCATTTTTTGTACGGTCAAATACTGCCCCCCATTCTTCCAATTCATTGACTCTGTCCGGCGCTTCCTGGGCGTGCAATTGTGCCATCCTCCACTGATTGAGGTATTTTCCTCCTTTCATTGTATCTCTGAAATGAGTCTGCCAATTGTCCCGCTCATCCAAATTAGCCAACGATGCTGCCACTCCACCTTCAGCCATCACGGTATGCGCTTTCCCCAGAAGAGACTTGCACACAATTGCAGTGTTGGCTCCACTAGCTGATGCTTCAATTGCTGCGCGCAATCCAGCACCACCGGCACCAATAATTACAACATCGTAATTCAGCGTTGTATATCTATCCATAATTAAAAGATTCGAAAATCAATAATTGTTCCGCTGCTTACCAACCAAATATAAAGGTCAGCAAAGGCAACCATAAAGAGACTTGTCCAGGCCCAGTACATGTGGCTCTTATTCAACCTGGTAACTCCTTTCCAGGCCGAATGTCTTGCTTTCCCAAAAGCCACACACGAGTAACAATCTATTTTACCACCAACAAGGTGCCTGAGTGAATGGCAAGAAAATGTATATAAGCCCAAAAGGACAACCGTCCCTAAAATCACTAAGGACCCTACACTCATCCCAAAACCTTCTGGCCACATGACCGAGTGAATGAAGTCAATGGAAAGAATGACAATGAATACAAGTGCCAGGTATAAGAAGTACCGATGAATATTTTGAATAAGGAGCAATCGGGTTTCTCCGGCATAATTTTTTTTTCGTTCGGAAACCGCACATGCTGCCGGGTCCAGGGCAAATGATCGATAATAGGCTTTTCTGTAATAGTAGCAGGTTAATCTGAATCCTCCGGGAGCCCACAGCACCAGCATAGCTGGCGATATCCAGGCAGGAAGCCATGGGATTATTATAAGTGGCGAATAAAGTGGAGAAAGCAGGTAGGCAGAAGTTTCATTGTCTACCACATAGTCGGCATTGTAGAATACGCGAAAGGTAGCATAAACAATAAATGTACTTAGGCCGAGAAATATTGAAAGAGGAGGGAGCCACCACAGATCTCTCCTGTCTGTGTCTCCGAAGCGGGTAGATCCGCTACTTATTGTAATATCACTCATCTACTGTATTTGAGTTGAAAAGGCGTACAATATACTACTCAAACGCTAGTAAGGCAATACATTCTCTTTTAGTGATTCAATTGTTCAGTGGTTCAGTCTTCTTCGGTACAGTTAAAATTGGAGCGTCTTTACTTTTGAACAACTCATTAAACTCTTTGATATCCTTTTGGACCAGTTCTTCAAAAGACTGTTTCATTCCACCCCATGACTCCTCCAGGTCACTCATCCTTTCTTTGTAGCTCTCCGGCACCTGGGGATCATAGGTATCAAGGTTGTTTCTCAGAAAGAAAAATTCGGAATTGATCCCTGCGGGCCAATTCAACACATCCTGGAATCCTTTTTGACGAAGTTCTATAACAGGGGCTCTCCAGTCCTCCATTTTTTCCTGAAGTTTATCAATTGCATTTTGGACGTCTTCCATTCCTTCCTCTTCCCCGTATTGTTCCTCAATGGATTCAAGTTGTTTGGAAATTTTCATTGCATCATTCACCGAGTTATGAATTTCATTGATACGATCTTCGATTCGCTCCATCAAGTCTTGTTGCTCGGCCCACTGCTGCTCAGAGATATTGATGTCAGGGGGATCCATGATCACTATTTCGACTTCAGAAACAAGGTCTCCAAGTGTCATCCTCGCTTTATATGTCCCTGGAGCTACGCGATGACCTCTATAGTCGCCTTCGAAAATAAAAACACCAGGGACCTCCTGAAGTTTGTTAGTTCGATAGTTCCATGTGAAACGATTTAATCCTTTGTTCACGGGTAGATCTTCTGTATTTGGAGCGGGGATGTTTCCCCTTCCGCCCTGCATTTTCACTTCGATCTCTTCATTCCCTTTGAACGAACGAATAACTTCATCCTCACTATTAAATATTTCTAAAGTCAAACTTTCAGCGCTATCAGGAATATTTTGCAAATTGTAATGAAGCGTAACGCCCTCAGGTGGGTTTTCTCCATATCCATGTTCTGTTATTAAATAGAAAGGTGGTGAGCCAAAGGATCGATAGACAGGCTTCGGTTCATAAAGTTTCACGGCATCTCTAAATTGTCCTTTAGATTGCTGAATGGATGAAAGATCATCAAGGATCCAAAATCCACGTCCTGCAGTGGATGCTGCCAGATCGTTATCTCGAATCACAAGATCTGTAATCGAAACAACAGGCATATTTAGTTGCATTTGCTGAAAGCTGGTGCCTGCATCAAACGAAATGTAGAATCCGCGTTCACCTCCCGCATATAATAGTCCCGGGGTTTTTGTGTCTTCACGAACAACCCTGAAAAAATCATCCTTTTGAATGTCATCACCAATTTTTCTCCAGCTGGAACCATAGTCTGTTGATTTGTAGCTGTAGTTTTTATAATCATTGAATTTGTACCGGGTTGAAGTGAAATACACTGTCGCTTTGTCATGGGGTGAAACTTCAATGGAGTGAATCATCGTTTCAGGGAGACCGGATGGTGTAATGTCTGTCCAGCTAGATCCTCCATCTCGAGTCACCTGGATCATACCTCCATCTGTTCCTGTGTAAATAACACCTTCTTCCAATGCAGATTCAGCGATATAATAGATTGTATTGTAGTTTTCACCTCCGGCTCCCTCATTCGTAAATGGACCGCCACCTTGCCCTTGTTTCTCTTTATCATTTTTAGTCAGGTCAGGACTTATTGGTGTCCACTCTAAACCTCCATTAGTCGTTTTGAAGAGCACATTTCCTCCATAATACATGGTTTGTGGATCATGTTGTGAATTGATCAGCGGTGCATTCCAATTGAACCTGTACTTCATATTCTTAGGTTCATATCCCAGGGTGGTTTCCGGGTAAACCATGATGTTCTTTGCCTCCCTGGTTTTAACATCCAGAAGACTGATCCGGCCATTGAAGCATCCTCCATACAACACTCGCGGATTTGCTGGATCATCCATGGCTACCATGGCGCTTTCGCAGCCCGGTCCATTGAACCAGTCAGTGCTTAGTATTCCATAATTCTTACTCCTGGAAGGAATGACAACTGAAAAATTATCTTGCTGCCCGCCGTAAATCCAAAAGGGAATTTGTCTGTCCGCCGTGATCCGATAGATCTGGGCTGTAGATTGATTGTTAAAACTCGACCAGGTTTTTCCCTTGTTGAAAGAAATGGTTGCTCCACCATCTTCAGCTAATGCAATATTGTTACTGTTTTCTGGATTAATAAAAAGTTCATGACAATCACCATGGATCATTCGCATACTTTCAAAGGTCTTTCCTCCATCAACGGATCTCATCAATGGAGCATTCAACACATAAACTAAATCCGGGTTGGTCGGATCTGCGGTTACTTCCATGTAGTACCAGGATCGTGATGTTATTGTCTTGTCGTTGGACATCAATTTCCATGAAGACCCTGCATCATCCGACCGGTACAGTCCAGCTACTTCCTTATCAGATTCTATGATGGCGAAAATACGTTGAGGATTTGCTGGCGAGACCGCAATTCCAATTTTCCCCATCATCTCAGGAAGTCCTTTTGCGATCTTTGTCCATGTTTCCCCACCGTCAACAGATTTATAAATAGAGGAACCAGGACCGCCACTCTCTACTTTCCAAGGGTATCTTCGGTGCTCCCAGGTCGAAGCATACAATATTCTTGGGTTAGATGGGTCCATGCTAAGTCCTGAGACTCCCGTACCTTCATTTACATACAGGGTTTTCTTCCAGGTTTTACCTCCATCTACAGATTTATAGATCCCGCGATCTGCGGACGGACCATGAACTGGACCCTGGGCACCAATGAATACAATATCAGGGTTAGTTGGATGAACAATGACATCAGAAATGTGCCGTGTTCCGGTGAGGCCAATGTTCTTCCATGTCTTTCCTGCGTCTTCAGATTTATAAACGCCATCTCCGTAGGAAGTCATTACTCCTCGGACGGCGTGTTCCCCACTCCCAACATACACTACATTTGGATCAGACTTACTTACAGCAATATCACCGATTGAACCTACTTTAAAGTATCCATCTGAAACATTGTACCAATTGTATCCTGCATCTTCAGTTTTCCAAACGCCTCCACCAGTATAACCAGCATAATACACCTGGTCATTTCCTGAAATACCTGTGATAGAATTAGCACGACCACCACGATACGGACCAAGGTTTCTCCACTTTAGTCCTTCATATTCAGTTGTCGAGAATAAAGGAGGTGTAGTACGCTTCCGCCGTTGAGCATCAGAATCATAAATTGTTAGAATAGAAAGAACAAGTAAAACGGATAATGGCCTCTTCATTGGTTTTAGGTTTGGTTATATCCTCAAGCTAACCAAAAGCGAATTATTATCCAATGAATGGTTTATCAAGGAGAGATTCAATTAGGTCTTCATTTGTGAAACAAATAATTTTGCCTTACGTTTGGTCTTCAATTAAGAAACTAATAAGGTCATGAAAGAAACTGGTCTGGGAGAATTTCAGGAAATCGTTCTATTGGCCATTCTTATTTTGGATGAGAATGCCTATGGAGCCAGAATACAAAATGAAATGAGTCATCGACTCGGCAGAATAGTCAGCCGTGGCGCCTTACATGCTGCATTAACAAGACTGACTGAAAAGAATTTCATTGAATCAACATTTGGTGGTGCCACAACTGAGCGGGGAGGAAGGAGAAAACGTTTCTATTCTGTAACAAATCTTGGAAAATCAGCACTCAATGATGCCAAAACCATCCGGGATGAAATGTGGACGTTGGTCCCGAAAATCCATTTTCAATGAGGCATCCTGACATACCTAAATGGCCTTACAACTTATTCAAGGGATTTTGTCATAGAGATTTCTTTGAAGAATTACAGGGAGACCTGGAAGAGAATTTTCTTCTAAATATTGATGAAAAAGGAATAAAGGCAGCTCGCAAAACTTATAGACTCGAAATACTAAAACTAATACGCCCTTCGGTTATGAAAAAAACAAAATTTGCTCCAAAAACCATTGGCCGACTTGCCAGAAATTATATGCTTACTTCGATTCGCTCAGTTAAATACAATCCTGGATACATTCTCTCAAACATCTTTGGGTTGGCTCTGGCCTTATCAATCAGTACGATCGGTTATTTCTATTATCGGTTCAACGATACGTTCAACGAACACTATGATCAGGCTGAATATTTGTACAAAATCCATGGTCTGAGAGCCAGTGAAGCAACACTGGGTTCGAGCTCAATTGCTTTAGGACCTGCATTGGAAACTGCAGGAATTGATGCCATGCGCTATCATCATGAGACGATTGCAATCAGGCAGGAGAATAGACTTTTCCAGGAGAGCACTGTTTTTGCAGATCCCAATTATTTAGAATCTTTCGAACTTGAAAGTGTCAGTGGGCAAAAAATAAAAATGAGTAACGCAGATGAGATCTTCATCTCACAAGACATGGCTACCAAGCTTTTTGGAGATGTATATCCGGTTGGAGAATTGGTTGAAGTTGTGTTTCCAAATGAAAAAGAGCGTTCGTTTGTAGTAAAGGACGTATTCAAAGATCCACCACAAAACGTGAGTTTTCATTTCCCGATGATTACTTCTTTTGATAATTACCTTGAGTTTTATAAGGTTGAAGAAAATGATTGGTCTTCCTATATAGATGGGACATTTGTGAATATAAAAAACATGACTCCAGATCAGGTAGAAGCTCAATTAAACACCTTTGTCGAACCGCATAACATATACAATTCAGAACGAATCATCGAAAAATTTCGATTGGACAATGTTCTGGTTTGGCCGACATTTGAGCACACCCTTGCGGGAAGAAGTTTCTGGAATACCTTACACCCTGCCTCAGTTATTGGTACCGTATCCACTTCTCTTGCTATTTTATTACTTGCTTGTTTCAATTTCATCAATACCAGTATCGCTTTGTCAGGAAAAAGGCTAAAGGAAATTGCAGTGCGAAAAGTAATGGGTGGCAATAGAAAGAGTACGATTACCCAATTCATGATTGAAAATTCCCTAATGGTTTTCGCAGCAGTTATCGTCTCCTTCGGTATATCGTATTTTCTAATTCCGGCATACAATAGTCTAATGACCCAGGAAATTGTTCAGCTGAACAAAGTACCTATTGAAACAATCGTTTACTTCAGCATAAGCCTGATTGTCTTTGTGGCACTACTATCAGGTGCTTACCCTTCATTCTATGTTTCCCGTTTTTCATCATTGGAAATTTTCAGAGATAAACTTGTTCTTTCCGGGAAAAACCGGTTGATGGTGGTCTTGCTTACCTTCCAGTTCTTCCTGTGTTTTTACAATTTCGTCAGCTTATACATAAATGTTGACAACTCCTACTACCAGGAAACTCTGGATCGTGGATATGACGTTGAAAACGTGATCAATGTACCATTATATAGTCCCGAGCAAATATCAGAACTAGAAAACAGGCTAAATCAGCATCCTGACATTTTGAATGTAGCTGGTACTACCAACACGATCGGATTCAACTTCAGGGACAATACTGCAACAATAGAAGGAATTGAATATGAAGTGGCAGACCTTGCCGTTGGAACGAATTATTTACAAATGATGGGCATCCGGTTGATAAAGGGGTCTTTTTTTTCTGATCAATATGAGGTAGCAAGCAAATATGTTGTCATCAATGAAATGCTGGAAGATCATATTGGTCAGGATCTGTTAAACAAAACAATAAAATATGAAGATCAACTTTTCACAGTTATAGGCGTTGTTGAAGACTTTAACTTGAAGCCTATGATGTTCGATAACCGAATAAAGCCAACGATCATTAGGGCTAGTCCTGAAAACGCATTCAAATACGCATCATTACAAGTTCAAGGCGAAACCAACAGCATTAATTCAAAAGTCGAGATCATATGGTATGAACTATTCCCTCAACAACTGTATAAAGGATTTTTACAGGAAAGGGTGATGCGTGGTATCAGGGAGACAAATAACATCATGGTAAATATCAACCTATTCAGTACTGCTATTACCATACTGATCTCTGCACTCGGTTTATATACGTTGATTGCACTTAAGGTTCAACGCAGAAGTAAGGAATTTGGAATACGTAAGGTACTTGGAGCAAGTAAAAAAGTTATCGTGGGGCTCTTGGGCAAAGACCTGTACTGGATCCTTGGGATAGCGATTGTTCCCGGATTAGCAGCGGCTTACCTTGTAAATGATACCGTATTTGACATCATATACGCATATCGTATCACCATCGAGCTAAAGCATCTCCTTTGGCCATCGATAGGGTTGTTTGCAATCGTTGTTATGACCATCGGATACAAGGTACTTCAAACAGGCAAGTTGAATCCTGTCGAACAACTCAGAATGGAATAACTTACAAATCAAACCAATGAAATCACTTCTCATATTTTTTATCACTATTTTTTCGTTTCAGCTATTCGCCCAACATACACTGAAAGTGGAGGTTTCCGGGATCAAGAAAATTGAAGGTTCGATTGAGGTCTGCCTATTTGATAGCCCTGACAATTACATGAAAGAAGCAGTTAAATGCTTTTGGATTGATGTTGAAAAAGAAATGATGGAATGTCGTTTTGATTCGCTGAGTTCAGTAGAATACGCTGTGGTGATCATACAAGATTTGAATGGGAACAAGGACCTGGATACGAATTTCATGGGCATCCCAAAAGAACCCTATGGTTTTTCCAATAATCCATCAACTACATTCGGACCACCCTCATTTGAAGGAGCTAGTTTTAGTGTTGATGGTAATAAAACGATTGCGATCAGGCTTAAGTAACACTATTTGATTTCTTTCCAGCCGATAGATACAAGTTCTACATTTTCTATTCCTTAATTCTAACTTTAGTTGTGGATTTGGGATGAAACGGTATTAGTTTGTTTTTCAGGATTCTGCATAATGACTGACTAAGTATCCCAAATAAATCCAATTGATCCCTAAACGGACTAATTCACAGACTTCAGGCATCCATCATCGTATTTTAGTGGATAAGTAATAAAGGGAATTATGGAATCGAACGCTAAAAATTCTGATCAACAACTGCCCATCTATTTTTTCAGCTTCCTTGGTCTTTCTTGCGTTGCTTGTTGCGCCTTGTTTTCACTCGTCATAGGTATTGGTTGGCTCACCACAAGTGCTGATTTTGTATTTCATTTTGGCTGGGAGAATATTCTTCCAATTTTTCTGATTGTATGGGGGCTATTACCTATTGTTGGGTATTACCTCTATCAAAAGAGAAAGAAATAGCGGAACCTGTTTTTGGTCGAAATTCAGCAAAAAGGGAAGTAATATTCTTGTACGCCTCACGCGAAATCGGTATCCATTCAGGGTAATTCTTAAGTTTCACCTTAAAGTCTCTTGCATTGCCGGAGACTTCCTCCACTTTGGCCAGGTTGACAATAAAGCTTCGATGACATCTGACGATAAATGGATAGTCAATCTGATCTTCTAGTTGTTTCAGGCTAGAACGAATAAGTTTACTGTCATTTTTACCGTCATTATCAAACATCACCTTTGAGTAGTTATCCTGAGATTGAATCATAAGTAAACTATCCGTAGATAAACTGATCGTTTCAATATTGTTCTCCCCAATGAGGTTTAGCTTACCATGTTCATAATAGGAAACCTTCGCCTTGAGATCCGAATTTAGTCGCTCAGCTTTTTTCAACTTTCTTTTCAAGGCACGACTATAATTAAAATAGATACAGATAATTCCAGGAATTAGTCCAATCAAAAAAGCTCTCAACAATTGCTCAGCCCATTCTATGGAAGAGGAGACACAGACAGGTACTAAAATCCAATAGACAGAAGTTACGAACGTAATCGTGAAAAAATTCCAGAGTGACCACACAGCTTCTTTTCCAATACTCCAACTTTGTTCATTGAAAAATGTAGGAAACAACCTGGCAACTCCATAAAAATTAATGGCCAGCGTGATAAAAATGGGAACCGACATCCCAGCCAATACCATTGTCAGCCATTCGCAATTGGATTTGCTGATTCCAAAGGGTTGAAAAACAATCAGGAAAACGGGTACGATAGCGCTAAAAATAATGAGTAACCGTATGCTCCTCGAAAATGGTATGTAAAACGGATATGGTTTTTTTAATACTTTGAGAAACCAATTCATCACCAACAAGTTAATCCATTTCGATTGAGGATTCCGATCCCATTTTGGGTGGAAAATTCTATTGGTTGAAAAAGTTAATACTTAAGACCACCGTATCAACCAAGGCATGAGCAACAACCAGTGGCCAAATTCCATGCTTACTTTTCTTCAACAAATAGATGCCAAGGAAAAAACCAATAAGTCCTGTTATAATCACTCCAGAAAGGCCCTGGCTTTGGTGACCTAGGCCAAACCAAATCGCCTGGCTTCCCGACAGAAGAAAGACATTCGAGATCCCAATACTCTTAAAAAATTCCTTAAGCCGATGAAGTATGATCCCTCTGAATATAAATTCCTCTCCAAGTCCTGTTACGATCCATGTCATCAACACAATATCAATGATAAAACCAAGGACTGTTTGGGGCTGATTAGTAATGGCAGTTCCGGGATCAGGGCTTCCAAACAAGGCCCCTACCAGTAGAATACCAATCATTTGTACCAAAAAAATCAGAAGGGCTACAAGACCAACTTCATTGAAGAATTTTGAGCCAATCGAGAATTTAATCAGCCCCATTTCTTGATAGGTTAACTTCCTTATCCTGATAATAATTACCCCCATCAGGGAAGTGGATAGAACAACAAAAGAGCCTCGAAACTCAATGGGAAGGAATGTTTTAAGAAACCATGTGCCGCTAAACACAATGGCCATAACAAGCAAATCAATTGTTGCTTTCCCATTCATTTTATTATAATCCTAAGAATACAATCAATGGTAAACGTAAACTCAGAGTAAAGTTGAACGATTACATGATTGAGGTATTTTCAGGACGCATCAGGGATCTTTGGGATTGATGAAGCAAGATTTAACCTAACCACAACAAGCACCTCCCATTTGAATTGGTGGGCACTTGACGGTTCCATAAGAACAGTAAACGCAACAATCACCTGCTTTTGGTTTCAGGACTTCATGACACTTCTCACACTTATAAAAGAATTGACAGGCGTCCGTAGGCATGATTTCCCATTTTTTAAAACCACAAATTGGACAGGTCAAAATGGAGTTTAATTCTACTTTTTCTCCCATGGATTTAGGCCTATTCTCTTTTCTGTAGTACATCACCAACCGGATCAGTCACGACTCCAAATACATGTATTTGGCTAGTACTAAAATACTAAAGCATTTGAACCATTTTAAAGCATGACCCGAAAGTATATTTATCGGATTGCAGACTACCCTGCCCAACCTTCACGATCCAAACTCCTATATTGAATGGCTTCTGCTAAATGCTCAATCGAGATGGATTCTGCTCCGGCAAGGTCAGCGATCGTCCTTGAAACTTTCAGGATCCTATCATAGGCTCTAGCAGAAAGCCCCAATTTTTCCATGGCCGTTTTTAGCAAAGTCTTCCCCGCAGGATTGATGGCGCAAATGTCCTTGACCATGTTAGAACTCATCATGGCGTTATTGAAGATTTCATCATTTTCTTCGAAGCGCTTGTCCTGTATCGACCGGGCATTGATCACCCTGGCTCTTATTTCCCTACTAAGTTCAGCTTTTCTGTCAGCCGTCATTTGATCAAAGGATACTGGCGTAACCTCTACATGCAGATCAATACGATCCAACAAAGGACCACTTATTTTGTTGAGGTACCGCTGCACAACCCCTGGTGCACAAACGCATTCCTTTTCCGGATGATTGTAATAACCACATGGACACGGATTCATACTCGCAATCAACATGAAGTTCGATGGATAATCAATGGAGACTTTCGCTCTCGAAATAGTGACCTTCCGCTCTTCCAATGGTTGGCGCATGACTTCCAGGACGGAACGTTGAAATTCGGGAAGTTCATCAAGGAACAGAACTCCATTGTTGGCCAGTGATATTTCGCCTGGCTGAGGAATTCCACCTCCACCAACAAGTGCAGCATCGGAAATGGTGTGGTGCGGTTGCCTGAAGGGTCGTTGAGCAATGAGTTTACCATTTGCTCCCAGCTTACCAGCTACTGAATGGATCTTGGTTGTTTCCAACGCCTCGTGAAGTGACAAAGGAGGTAAAATCGAAGGAAGGCGTTTTGCCAGCATTGTCTTTCCTGCTCCAGGAGGTCCTATCATAATTACGTTGTGCCCACCAGCAGCAGCAATTTCCATCGCTCGTTTGATGTTCTCCTGGCCTTGAACATCTGAAAAGTCGGAAGCATAGTTGTCCTGTTCATACGAGAAAACATCTCGTGTATCATAGTTTACAGGCTGTATCACCTCTGTGCCTTCCAAATGTTGAATGGCCTGCCCCATGTTCTCAACACCAATGACATCCAGCTCATCCACAATTGCAGCTTCTGAAGCATTTTCTTTCGGAAGAATGAACCCCTTAAACCCATTCCTTCTCGCTTCAATCGCAATTGGCAGAGCCCCTTTTATTGGCCGAAGACCCCCGTCCAGCGCCAACTCCCCCATGATCATATATTTATCCAGTGCTTCAGCAGCTAGTTGTTCAGAGGCTTTTAAAATTCCCAATGCAATTGGTAAATCATAAGCCGACCCTTCCTTCTTAACATCGGCTGGAGCAAGATTTACTACCACCTTTTGTCGTGGCATTTTATATCCATGATTTTTAATGGCAGATTCAACCCGTTGTTCACTTTCTTTTACTGCCGAATCCGGCAGCCCTACCATAAAGAATTTGGTTCCCTGACCAATGTTTACCTCAATTGTAATCGTTGAGGCCTCAACGCCATAAACGGCGCTCCCATACGTTTTCGCAAGCATTTATTTTATCGTCAATTCTTCTATTAACAGTATTAATATGTGGATGACTTTAATGTGGATCTCTTGTATGCGATCCGCGTATCCGTGGTGGGGGACACGAATTTCTATATCTGAAATACCAGCCAGTTGACCACCGTCTTTCCCGGTCAGGCTGACAGTTTTCATTCCAAGTTTTTTTGCTTCACCAAATGCTTTTATGACATTCTCTGAATTCCCGCCTGTACTAACGCCGAGAAGCACATCGCCAGGCTTTCCCAAACCTTCAATGTATCGGGAAAAAACCTGATCATACCCAAAATCATTGGAAACACAAGATAAATGAGCTGGATCAGTGATTGCAATTGCGGGAAGTGGTTTCCTGTTCTCCCTGAAGCGATCAGTTAATTCTTCTGCAAAATGCATGGCATCACAGTGTGACCCACCATTGCCACAGGAAAATATCTTGCCTCCATCATTGATCGATTTTGCCATGATGGCAGCAGCCGCATTAATTCTTTCGTGATTATCTGTGTCTTGAAGAAAGGATGACAAAACTTCCTGAGCTTCATTAAGTTCTTTGATGATCAATTCTGTCATACGCAGAAAGGATTAATCATCGTCTTCTTCATTCTCATCTTCCACTTCAATTTCTATTTCTTTATCGTCTCCCTCATCATTCTCTTCTTGAGATTGATCGTACAGTTTTGCTTTGAGTTTAACAATCTCATGCTCCATGTCTTCAATCCCCTCCTTGATCCGGTAGACATTAAATCGCTCCAGAATAAATTCTGTTATCATGATAATCGATAAGGCCAAAAAGGCAATCATCACATAGCGAGGAAATTCGATGTATTGAGATAACTTAATTTTGGACAAATACTCGTTTGTATTCACCAATACGTCAATTGAGAAGTAGAGAATGAATAGCGCTATGATGACATAGCTAATATGGAAAATCAGTTTAAATCTTTTCATTTTGGTTTTGCCGGTCGGGAAAGTTAGGAAAATCATTCGGAAAGTTCCGTTCCAGCATCACTTTGATTTCTTTTCTGCAAAATTTTTAGACGGAAGTACGCATTTCCGGCATTTAACTAGAAAAGATATCGCCGAGCAGGAACATTCCACCGAAATGAAAGTCCAAAAATGGCAGCAGAAGTATCCATCAGCCCTTGACTATCTTTTTCGTTTCTGATTGTGGCTTCCAGGTCAATGAAGAGATTATGTTTCCACATATAGGATGCTCGCACAAAAGCCATGGTCAGATCTGTTTCATTTCCTTGCAGTTGATCATTCCCCAACTCGAGTGATCCTCCATTTCCGTCAGGAATACGAATGGTATAGTCTTTCAAAATATCCCGCCCGAAATTCACATTACCAAGATCATTCCCATATTTGGCCAATAGCAGGATACTTTCAAAATTCCATCTGTCTGATAATTGGAAGGTAGCCCGGCCCAAATATTCCGTGAAATTTGCTCCTAAGGGGTGTGCCAATGCCAGGTTATAGTGACCATAGTTTGTAAACCCATCTTCATGCGCATAGGTATACGGTCGTGCCTTATTCACTTCGGCCTGGATCATCAAATTATCGATTTCAAAAACATCGATGTATTTAATCCCTAGCTGAATTCCCTGCTTATTTCTCCAGGAACCTGTGCCCGAAAAAGCTTCGTCAATCAAAAGTTCATCAATCACTAGCTGACCATACAAAGACAATCGATTTTTGATGTTCCATTTGAAATCTAAGCCCACAATAGCATTGTCTTCACTTCCGTTTTGTTGTTCTATTGCCCGGTAAAAAATGATCGGATTCATGTATTCCAACTTCAACCCTTCAGTGGAATCTCCATACATAACAGATTCAAACAGACCAATGGTCAGGTTTGGCCTGAGTTTGACATTTAAATGATGGAAGGCCATGTATTTTTTGGAAAATCCACCAGTTCCTAAAATTCCAAATGTCCCTCCTTGAACATCGGCGATCAGCTCGGCAAAAATGTTCGTGTATTCAAAGATGTTGGTTTTGGTATTTATTCGTAGGTACGGATAATTATTGGAGTAGTCAGATAATATCATTGATCTCACTCCATTCCCAACAAAATGTTTCCCATAGCCCAGTTGAGCGGAAATGCTTTTGGAAAATCCAAAATCGATGTATCCCTGTGCCCGAAAGAAGTCCACTCCTGTGTCGTTGAATTGCTTCCAGAACCCTTCGTAGGGAACCACGATCGTACTGTCTCGAACAGCATTTACATACTGCGGATATCGTGCCTGGTTTTCAGATAAATAGGTGTAAAAAGCAACTTTTTCATCAATGGTTCCTCTTATTTCGATACCTCTGGAGTTCACAAACAAATTGTCAGCGCCTGCTTCATTGGATGTTCCAAAAGAAAATTGAAGTGCAGGGTTCACATGCAAGTCCAGGTTTTTGTCATTATAAAAGTAAAGGTCCTCAGGAAATACATAAAGTTTTTTCAAAAAAGGTCGTGAAGATCTCACCGAATCTTTTGAGAATTCCTTCATCTCCTTTTTGTAATACCCATTGATATCTCGACCTAGAAAATCGTAAGCTCCTTTTCTTGAAAAGGGCTTTACAGTCGTAAAGAAGTTGTCTTCTCTCGCTATATCTTCCCGTTCCATAAAAGAATAGATCGAATGACCTATTGGGAAATCCGCGGATTGAGCAATGGTACTCCCTCCAGCCAAAAGGAAAATAAGAATGAAAGGTATTCTCATGAACCAAACATATCAGATTTTGATTGAATCTTATGGTTTGATCATGACAAAATAATAGCTATCTTTGCCATCCTTTTTGAAAAACAGGACTAGAAAATGAAAAAAGACATACATCCGGAGTACAAAGAAGTCGTTTTTCTTGACACCTCAAGTGATTTCAAATTCTTAACGAAATCAACAATGACTTCTAAGGAGACCATCAAATGGGAAGATGGTAACGAATATCCGCTTGTTAAAGTGGAGGTAAGCTCTGCGTCACACCCATTCTACACTGGCAAGAAGCTTTTTGTAGACACTGCTGGACGAGTAGAGAAATTCAACAAGAAATACAAAAAATAAGATCTTCCATGATCTTATGGAAAGTCTTTGGGTGGGCACTCAAAGACTTTTTTTATGTCAAATTCAATGTCAATTGAAAGATTACCTATTCACATCGGAAAGAATCGGCTTCAGAACCTGGGAAGATTCTGACCAAATTCCATTTGGTGAAATGAATCGTGATCCTGAGGTAATGGAATTCATGCCTTCATTGCTGACCCAGAAAGAATCGGATAAAATGGTTGAGAGGATTCAAACTCATTTCGAAACATTCGGTTTTGGCCTCTTTGCGGTAGAGCTTTTAGCAGCGGAAGAATTCATTGGTTTTGTAGGATTTCAACAGACAAGGTTTGAAGCTGCCTTTGCCCCCTGCTTTGAAATTGGTTGGAGGTTAACCCCAAAAGTTTGGGGAAAAGGTATTGCGACAGAAGCTGGTTTGCGATGTGTAACATATGGATTCGGGGAATTGGAATTAGAGAAAATCTGTTCATTCACGGCGCTTGCAAACAAAAGAGCGCAGCGTGTCATTGAGAAGGTTGGGCTAATGAAAATTGGAGAATTCGATCACCCAAAACTGGAAGAAGGAAATTGGCTAAGAAAACATGTGCTCTACAACATTGAGCGCCCAACTTTTAATTAAGTTTGATCCATGCAACTCACTTTCATAGATCAGAAGGAATCCTGGTACCGAATGTTGCCGCTAACCTACACCCGGCCCGTCTCAGAATTGAGAGTGGGTATTCTGAAGATCCGTGAAAAATGGGAGAAATTGCTGGGCGTTAAAGAGTCTTTCTTTCTTTCAAAAGATTACCTGGAAATACAATTTCAAAAACCCACAAATAAGATGTTGTATGTAAGAGGTGGTTTGCTCCCGACCTCCGAGTTAGTTGAAGCGATTAAAAACCTACACGATAACCAGGTTTTGATCCAGGGCGAAACCATCCTGGCCGGCTATTTTGCTCCAGAAGAACCTTTCGAAATTGGTTCTCATGAATCCGTTCAAATGGCCAATGCTACATCCATTGATTTCCCGTGGGATATCTTTCGGTTGAATAGCCAGGAAATACAAAAAGATTTTGAACTGCTTACGCAGGGGAGAGAGTCGCAACCGCTTCCTGATCTACATACGAAAGTCTACGGAGATCAACTCTTCATAGAAGAAGGTGCGGTCATTAAATCTGCTGTACTCAACTCAGAAAATGGTCCTATTTATATTGGGAAAAATGCTGAAGTTCAAGAAGGATCTCTTATTCGCGGCTCGTTCGCTTTGTGTGATCATTCCACCGTGAGTATGGGAGCCAAGATGAGAGGAGATTCCACGATTGGGCCGCATTCCAAAGTTGGAGGTGAGGTTTCAAATTCGGTCATCCAAGGATATTCCAACAAAGCACATGATGGATTCCTCGGAAACTCTGTATTGGGTGAATGGTGTAATCTTGGGGCGGACACGAACAACTCTAATATGAAAAACAACTATGCCAATGTGAAAATGTGGGATTTCGACAGTAGCCGATTCAAAGACACTGGGTTGCAATTCTGTGGGCTGATCATGGGAGATCACTCAAAATGTGGCATCAATACGATGTTTAATACCGGGACTACCATTGGTGTATCCGCAAATATTTTCGGTGATGGTTTTCCTAGAAATTTCATTCCATCATTCGCCTGGGGCGGAGCTTCGGGGTTTTCTACTTATCCGACAAAAAAGGTTTTGGAGACAGCTCGACTCGTTTTGTCAAGAAGAGGCAAAGAGTTGACAAAAAATGATGAAGAAATCCTGACTTCAATCTTTGAGTTTACATCTGAATTTAGGGTCTGGGAGAAAAAATAACGTATGCAGTTCGCAGATATACCGGGACTTACTGATCTAAAAGAGCAACTTATTGGAGCTTTCAAAAAAGGGAAAGTAGCCCATGCGCAATTGTTTTCGGGAATCTCAGGAACAGCTACATTTCCAATGGCTTTAGCATACGCCAGCTACCTGATGTGTCAAAACAGAAATGACCAGGACTCATGCGGAAGTTGCACCAACTGCACTAGAATTCAAAAATCCATACATCCAGATGTTCATTGGTATTTCCCGAAAATATCAGCTTCTGATAGTGGAAAATATGAAAAAGTACTAGCAGAAGCTCTCCCGCTTTGGAGGACTTTTATTGCGGAATCCCCTTACGGTTCGTTTGATGATTGGGCTTTGAGCTATGGTCAGGAAAATAAAAATTTACAAATAAGTAGAGAGGACAGCCGTCAGATACTTAAGAATGTAAGTATGCGATCAGTTGAGGGAGGCTATAAAATCATTTTCATTTGGGGAGTAGAGTTTATGCACCCCTCTGGGGCCAACGCACTACTGAAAGTGCTCGAAGAACCCCCGGAGAAAACCATCTACCTGATGGTAACTTTTGGGTACGATTCTCTCTTACAAACCATTACCTCAAGAAGTCAATTAATCAATGTTCCGCCAAATCAAATGGAGGAAATTCGGGATCATTTGATTGAGAAAAACATCAACGAACAACAGGCAATGCAGCTTGCCAAAATATCTCAGGGCAGAATTGGAGTTGGACTCAGGCTACTTCAAAGTGAGGACGAAATGGCCTATCACCAGTTTAGAGATTGGATGTTGGCTTGCTGGAACCGAGACCTGACCTCATTGGTACGTGGCAGTGAAGATTTTTCTAAAAGTGGGAAAGCAAACCAGCGCGGATTTCTAACCTATTCCATGTCATTAATTCGGAATTCACTCCTGAAATTTGCAGGAAGTCAACCGACAATTATCAATGAAGAAGAAGACACCTTTATTGGCAAATACACAGAAAAATTAGGCTTTGAAAAACTTCAGTTCATGTACAAACTCATAAACCAGGCGCTTTTGCACCTTGAAAGAAACTCAAACCCCAGGATCACGCATCTAAATTTGTCACTTGCAATAGTCAAAAGAATCAACAGCTAAAAAGGAGACCATCTGCTTTGGAAAGAAGAAGAATAAAAATTGGTACGAGGAACAGCAAACTAGCTTTATGGCAAGCCAACCATGTGGCAGATCTGTTAGATGCCGGAGGGTTTCAGCCTGAACTTGTTCCCATTGAAACTAAAGGTGACAAAATTCAACATGTAACACTTTCGAAAATTGGCAGTAAAGGTGTCTTTACTGAAGAATTAGAAATGGCGCTCATGCGCGGACGAATTGATATCGCAGTGCATAGCGCAAAGGATTTGCCTTCAACATTACCTGATGGTTTTAGTATTCTTTCTTTCTGCGAAAGGGAATCCCCTGATGATGTGATTATCTCTGATCGGGAAATTGACCTGAACAGCACAAATCTCGTGCTTGGCACATCCTCGACACGAAGAATCGCATTGCTGAAACATTTCTATCCTCACATCAAAACGATTGATGCCCGTGGAAATCTTCAGACCCGCGTAGAGAAACTGAAGACTGGCCTTATGGGCGGTCTGATTTTAGCCTACGCAGGTGTATTACGAATGAACCTGGATCATATGATTCGATATTGGTTCGATATTGAGCGGTTTACTCCTCCGGTAGGACAAGGATCAGTTGCAATTGAAATACACGAACGACTTGACGCTGAACTTGCTGAAAAAATTAAAACACTAACCAACCATAAGATCACAGAATTATTAATTTCGGTAGAACGTGCTTTTCTTCGAAAAATGGATGGAGGTTGTAGCATCCCGGTTTTCGGATTGGCACAAATGGAACAGGATGGACAAGTAGAGCTGACAGGGGGAATCGCCAGTCTGGATGGAAAACAGCTTGTGAAAAGAACAATGTATGGGTCAGGAGAACAGCTTGGAATTTCGCTTGCGGAGGAAATACTTGAAAGCGGAGGAAAAAAAGTTCTGGACGATATCAAATCTGCTATTTAAATTGCTTTCTTTAACACTTATAATAAAATATGAAATGACCATAATGGCCAACTAGTCATTTGAGCAGCATCAACCGAAAATGATTATAGCAAACCAAATGATTCATTTCGCAAACTTTAACACATGAAATCATTTCTTTTTTTACTTGCCAATCTCCTGATTTTAACTGCTTGTGGAGATAAAAACAAAGACTACATCGTAACGATAAAAACTTCTTATGGCGATATGAAGGTCCTGTTGTATGATGAGACTCCTTTACACAAGCAAAATTTTCTTGAACTAGCCAGATCGGGACGATTCGATAGCACCATTTTTCATCGAGTGATCAATGAATTCATGATACAAGGAGGGAATGTTTATGAAAAAGAAGGTACACAAGAGCCTCAGGAAGCTCGGATACCTGCAGAAATTGTAGATGGTCTCTTTCATAAAAAAGGTGAGTTGGCCGCAGCTCGTCAGGGCGACAGAATAAATCCTGAACGAATGTCCTCTTCTTGTCAGTTCTATATTGTACATGGAAAAGTGTACAAAGAGGAAGAATTGACTGTGGACCAGGTTAAACTTAACCAGGCAATAAGCTCTATGCTCCAAAGGGAAGGATACGATGATCTTAGGAATCAATTTATTGAACTCCAGCAGGCTAGAGAATTTGACAAAATGAGCCAGCTAGCTCTCGAATACAAAGACGAGTGCGAACGAGTAATGAACATTGAATTGGACAAGGAGTTCGATCAGTCAAGGTTGGAGGCCTATACCACAGTTGGAGGCACTCCTCACCTGGATGATCAATACACTGTTTTCGGTCGTGTAGTAGAAGGATTGGATGTTGTAGACAAAATTGCAGCAGTAGAAACACAACGAGGGGATCGTCCTACACAACCTATACATATGACCATTGAAGTTGAAGCGGTCAGGAAAAAAGTTATTACTAAAAAATACGGATACATTTACGCTGACTCGAAATGAAACTCCTGATCACTGGTGCAAACGGCTTACTCGGACAAAAACTGATCGAATTCTACGAAAACGATCCTTCCGTTGAAGTTATAGCCACCGGGAAAGGAGTCAACAGAAACCCACCTGGCAGTTACAAATACCTTACGATGGATGTGACCTCAGAAGCAGAGGTAAATTCCATGGTAGGAATGTCTATGCCAGATGTGGTTATTAACACAGCGGCCATGACGGACGTGGACAAATGTGAGATGGAAAAGGAACAATGTTGGGACTTGAATGTAACCGCTGTTGAACACCTGATCAAAGCCTGTGAGAATAGTGGAAGTCGTCTCATTCATCTCTCGACCGACTTCATATTTGACGGTGAAAACGGACCTTACGAAGAAGATGACTGGCCTAACCCACAAAGTCACTACGCTCAAAGCAAATTGGCCTCTGAGGAGTTGTTCAAAAAAACATACATCAAATGGGCGATTGTCAGAACCATGCTTGTCTATGGTATTGTGCAGGATATGAACCGTTCCAATATTATTCTATGGGTTAAGAAGAACCTGGAAGAAGGCAAGTCTATTAAAGTAGTGAACGACCAGTGGCGAACGCCTACTCTTGCTGAAGACCTTGCCAAAGG
>JANQEC010000346.1 GCA_028278585.1 Cyclobacteriaceae bacterium
ATAGTATGTACAGTGTTTCGAAATCAAAAGTGTTAACTATTCCACTTAACTCAGCGCTGCGCCATGCACCAGATTGCAAACTTGGATTTTGGAGACCTTTATCCATGATTTGTACCATCGCTTCAATGCCAGAATTGTACTTTAGTGTAGACCACAAGCTGTCGGACTCCACATACTCACCTAATCTTTTGGACATTTCCATGTGGTAGTCCATCTTGCTTTCAAGATCTTCTTTATTCGCTTTTATTTCTTTGATAATATTGGCCAGAACAGCGACTTTAGTATTGTCTTCTCTTATGCTGTTTCGCCATTCACTTAATGCGAGGGCCAACAGAACGGTAAATACGATCAGGATGGCTTCTACCAATAAATGTTTGAAATCAATTTTTGACTTGGCCATGGGTTACGATTTCCCCAAATATACCAACCAATTATTTTGTGAGCTGATCGAAAAGTCGCTTGACCTGCAGATCTCCAAACCCATAAATTGGGTGCCTTTTAGAAAATTCCTTAAACACCGTACCAAAGTCATGAGAGTTAAGCTCAGTCATAATCTCTGTGAGTGAATGTTCCGGAAGCCCGTTTCCGTAAGGGAATCTACTTAGTTGCGCCTGGACGGCTTCTGCTACGAAAGGAAAGTCCTGTGCTAAACTTTTTGAAAGCTCAGTTAATCTCTCAGGATCGTTGTTTTGATAAGCTTTCCAAAGCTGTGAAAATTGTTTGATCTGAGGTTCGCTTAATAAAACTCTATTCCGGAATAGTTCAGGCAACTCTTCAGGTTTGTACCCAGCAAAACCATACTGCAACGATCCTGTGGGCCGGATCAAATAAACTGAAATGGATTTTGCAACTAAAAGACTACATACGAACCAAAAGTTGACCTGGCAAAAAAGATCATCTTCAAACCAAAGATTTACTTCTCCCTCGTCAATGTTGGCTAATTTTCTGAACTCAGGTACTACTTTTTGAAGGTATTCTTCTTTCGAGGTTCCATACATTTCGTACATGGATTTAACTCGCGAAAGAACTACTTCTTCCAGGGTGTTTCCGGCAACATCACCATCAACCAAACATTCACGGGCCACTATGATTTCTCCTGGAATAGATTCAGTTGGGAACTGAGATCTTAGTGCATCGCCATTGAGTATGTGAAAGGCTCTCAACATTTACACGCTTGCGGTTTCTTCCAGCTCAGGACTTTCCTCTGTTTCTTCTTTTTTAAAGAAGCGTTTTTGGAAAACGAGAATGATACAGATGGATGCGAAAATGGAAGCATCAGCTATGTTAAATACAGGCCATAACGCCATGTAATCACCGCCAAGGAGTGGAATCCAGTCGGGTAAATAACCCTCCCAGATGTCGATGTAAAACATATCGATTACCTGACCATGGAACCACGGGGAAGGCGCATCAAATGGCGCATTATCAAGTAGAACACCATAAAAAATACTGTCAATAAGATTGCCAATTGCTCCTCCAAGGATAAGCGCTATACAAATGAGCAAACCTTTGTGAGCTGCTTTTTTGACCAGAGAAAACAGGTAATAACCAATGGCGAACATCGCCGCAATTCTAAAGACCGTAAGAATAAGTTTGCCATAAATAAAATCAAGCTTGAGCCCAAAAGCCATTCCTGGGTTTGTCAGGTAGTGAAGCTTGAACCAGGTACCAAAGATCATGATCTGGCCTCCTGAACCCATAGTCATATTAGTATGGACCAACATTTTGACCACCTGGTCGATGATGATGATGACAAGGCTGATCAGGAAATATTTTAAAGCTGGATTTTTCATTTAGTTAAAATTAGTATTATCTGGATACTTCAATTTGTACCTTCAATTCAATGCCGTCAATATCAAACGTTTCCGAATCTATTTGACTCTCTGTGAATTGAACAGATAACGCCTGCGTTTCTTCTTTTATATATTCATTGAAAACAGTTACCGCATCTTTCAACATTACATCAGTTGTAAAGTATTCAATTGCGATTTTGTCCTGTACCTCCAGACCCTTGTCTTTTCTGAGGTTTTGAACCCTGTTTACAACATCTCTGCTAAGTCCTTCTTTTCTTAGTTCATCTGTTAACGTAATGTCCAATGCAACAGTTAGCGGTCCTTCCGATGCAACCAACCATCCGGGAATATCTTCAGAAGATATTTCTACATCGTCCAAGGTGAGTGCTATTTGTTCACCCTGAACCTCAATCTCATATGAACCCTCACTTTCAAGTTGCGAGATCTCCTCTTTGCCAAAGCCATTGATCACTCCTGTGATCTCTTTCATTTTGGATCCATGTTCTTGTCCAAGTTTTCTGAAATTCGGCTTGATCTTTTTCACCAGGACACCGGAATCGTCACTGATGTATTCGATTTCCTTCACGTTGATCTCACTTAGGATCAGTTCTTCAACTTCAACTATTGAGTGTCGTGTTTCTTCTTTCAAAATCGGGATCAAAATTTTACTTAAAGGCTGGCGTACCTTGATCTTCTCCTTCTTTCTCAAGGAATGAACAAGTGAAGAAACATCCTGTGCAAGGTGCATGCTTTTACTTAGCTTCCCATCGATCTTGTCTTCTTCGGCCTTTGCAAGCTCAGAAAGATGGACGGAATCTTCTTTTAATGGCGTATTGTTTGCCCTTGCTTTTTCCCGAATTCCATCTGAAAGATTCTTATATAGCCAATCAGCATAAAAAGGAGCTATCGGACTCATAAGTTGAGCGGTCACCATCAAACACTCATATAGCGTTTCATAGGCCGCCTTCTTATCCGCATTCATTTCACTTTTCCAAAACCGCTTCCTTGACAGCCTGATGTACCAGTTGGAAAGCTGATCGTTTACAAACTCCTGGATCGCTCTGGCAGCTTTTGTGGGCTCGTAATCCTCATAGAACGCGGTTACATCTTTAATAAGTATTTGGAGCTCCGAAAGTATCCACCGATCAAACCTCGGTCTCTGTTCCACAGGAATAATGTTCATCTCATCCATCTGGAATTCATCCAGATTGGCATAAAGAGCAAAGAACGAGTAGGTATTGGTCAGTGTGCCAAAGAATTTTCTTTGTACCTCAACGACTCCATCTAAGTCAAATTTCAGGTTATCCCATGGGTTGGCATTGGCAATCATGTACCAACGTGTAGGATCGGCACCATATTTGCCTAAGGTATCGAACGGATTGATCGCGTTGCCCAAACGTTTGGACATTTTGTTCCCATCCTTATCCAGAACAAGCCCATTGGCCATCACATTTTTGAAGGCCACACTATCGTACAAGAGAACGGCAATAGCATGCAGGGTGAAAAACCATCCACGTGTCTGATCAACTCCCTCGGCGATAAAATCTGCTGGAAAATTGGCATTGAAGATGTCTTCGTTTTCAAATGGGAAATGCCATTGAGCGTATGGCATGGATCCTGAATCAAACCAAACATCGATCAGGTCAGATTCACGTGTCATTTTTTTGCCGGAATCACTTACCAGAAAGACATCATCAACATAAGGACGGTGAAGATCAAAATTATCACTGATCGGCTCCTGCATGAAGCCCGCTTCTATTGACTTGGTTACTTCTTCTTTTAGCTCCTGAATGCTTCCGATGCATTTCATTTCCTGCCTATCCTCTGTCACCCAGATAGGTAGCGGTGTCCCCCAGTATCTTGACCGGCTCAGGTTCCAATCCACCAGGTTTTCCAGCCAGTTTCCAAAACGGCCAGTACCGGTAGACGCTGGTTTCCAATTGATTGTCCTGTTAAGATCAACCAGCTTTTCTTTTAGAGCGGTGGTTTTAACAAACCAGGAATCCAATGGATAATATAAAACTGGTTTATCGGTACGCCAACAATGAGGATATGAGTGTTCGTACTTCTCAACTTTGAACGCCTTGTTATCTTCCTTGAGCTTGATGGCTATTAGGACATCTGTAGGTTTGAAATCAGGATCTTGTCTTGTCTCATCATCGTAGTACTCTTCCTTGACATACCGTCCGGCAAAGTCAGAGACTTCTTTCACAAACCTTCCTTGTTTATCCACCAGTGGTGAATCTTGTCCATTTTCATCTTTGACCATTACCGAAGGAACACCAGCCGCCTGAGTTACTCTAAAGTCATCTGCTCCAAAAACTGAAGCGGTATGAACGACTCCAGTACCATCTTCCGTAGAAACAAAATCTCCGGCTATAACACGGAATGCATTTTTTTCTAGGTCAGCATTGGTCACATACGGCATCAATTGCTCATACCTGACCTCCAGGAAATCTTTACCCGTCCATTCTCCAGCTATTTCAAACGGAATAAGCTTATCACCTACTTTATAATCAGATAATGCAATGTCTTTGGCTTTTTCAGAGAAAAATTTTCCAATTAGATCCTTAGCCAGAACTACAGAAATGGACTTTCCGGTATATTGATTAAAGGTTTTGACCTTTACATATTGAATTTTTTCTCCAACCGCGAGTGCACAGTTTGCTGGTAATGTCCATGGTGTGGTTGTCCATGCAAGGATCCTTACATCTTCGTTTTCGTCATCAAATAGAAAAGCTGATGTATCATTTTTCTTGACTTTAAACTGTGCGACAATTGAGGTATCCTTTACATCATGGTAAGTTCCTGGCTGATTTAATTCATGTGAAGAAAGACCTGTTCCAGCCGCCGGGGAATAAGGTTGAACCGTATAACCCTTGTATAGTAATCCCTTATCGAATAGTTTTTTGAGCAGATTCCAAACTGATTCAATGTAGTCTTTTTCGAATGTGACATACGGATCGTCTAGGTCGACCCAATAGCCCATTTTCATTGTAAGATCATCCCACTGATCTTTGAACTTCATTACTGCCTCCCGGCATTTGGCATTGTATCCTTCTACTGTTATGCTCTTGCCAATATCTTCTTTTGTGATCCCTAATTCTTTCTCTACTTGTAATTCGACTGGCAAGCCATGGGTATCCCATCCACCTTTTCTTTTTACCTGGTACCCTTGCAGGGTTTTAAACCTGCAGAAGATATCCTTTACTGTTCTTGCCATCACGTGGTGAATTCCCGGAGTTCCGTTCGCGGATGGGGGGCCTTCGTAAAAGGTAAATGTTTCCTCTCCTTCGCGCGATGTAATGGATTGATCAAATACCTTTTCTTTTTCCCAAAAGGCTAGAATTTCCTTTGCGATTTCCGGGTAACTGACTTTTTTATATTCAGGGTATTTCACTTCGAGAACCAGGTTAAGAGCTATTTATTGGAACTTTCTATTTCATCATCAATGCCTTCTGCAAGTTCGGGCACACTTTCAATTAGCGGATGAGATTCTTTGCTTCGCTTCCCACTGTCAAATTGCATGATCAGTGCTGGAAGCAGAACGACGTTTGTCAACATTGCCACAAATAATGTGATGGCCGTGAGCTTGCCCAATGCAATCGTGCCGCCAAATTCCGATAGGGTAAAGATGATGAATCCGAAAAACAGAATTATTGCGGTGTAGATCATACTCGATCCTGTCTCACGAATACTAACACTTATGGCTTTGGAAACATTGAATTTATTGATGAACAATTCTTGTCTGTACTTGGCCAAAAGATGTATTGAATTATCGATTGAAATCCCAAAAGCGATACTGAATACCAGGGCAGTGCTCGGTTTCAAGGGTATTCCGAAGTACCCCATGAGTCCCGCTGTAATTAAAAGTGGGATCATGTTAGGGATAACCGAGATGATGATCATTTTAAAATTTCTAAACAGCAGCCCCATGATCACTGCTATGATGAAGAAGGCGATCACCATGGAAGTGAGGAGATTCTTGATCAGGAATTTGTTTCCTTTTATAAAAATGAGTGTAGTACCAGTCAGGTTGGCACTCATCTTTGTCTTTTGAAAAATGGAATCTATTTGTGGTCGTACAACCTGCTCCACAAGCGAATCCAATTTGTTTGAACCAATATCAGCTATTTTCAAAGACACCCGGGTGAACTGCCCGGTGGAATCAATGAATGATTTTGAAAGATCTTCTGTTTCTCCGGTGCTTAGATATTTCATGATAAACCCAAGGTCTCGATTGTTGGGTAGGGAATAAAAACTCTCTCCCTGGTTGTAGAAAGCCTGCCTTGCTGCTTTGGCAAAACTCACAACAGATACAGGTTGAGAAATGAATTCGATCGAGCTTAGATAGGTTTCAAGTTGATCTATCTTTCTTAGGTTCCTTAGATTTTGAACACCTTTTTTGTTTCCGGTGTCTATAATTACCTCAAGAGGCATTATACCACTGAAGTTTTGCTCAAAGAATTGAAGGTCCTTTCTAACGACATCATTTTCTGGTAGATCGTCTACCATAAACGAGACTGCTTGAATTCGACTCAATCCTATTGCAGAAATAACGACTACACCAATGGTAGCTACAAAAACACCTGGCCTGAATTTGTGGACGATGTAGTCGATGAGTGTCAACACTCCATCCATAATTCTAAAGTCCAGATGTTTCAGGTGTTTTTGAGAAGGAGGTTTATACAAAGAAAACACGGAAGGGATCATGATAATACTCACAATGAATGTCGCCATTATATTAATCCCTGCTACGATCCCAAATTCTACGAGGATCTTTATTTGAGTGGAAATGAGTACCATAAAACCAACAGCCGTTGTCAGGTTGGTTATAAGTGTTACTACTCCGATCTTTCTAATAATCCTTCGTAAGGCTTTCATTTGATCACCATGACTCAGGTATTCCTGGTGATACTTATTGAGCATGTATACACTATTAGGTATACCGATTACTACTATGATTGGTGGAATCAGCCCTGTGAGAATTGTGATCTTATATTTAAGCAATGCCAGGGTGCCAAGTACCCAAACCACTACGATTCCGATGATGATGATTGGAAAGATTACCGCTTTGAATGATCGAAAGAAAAGAAACAGGATAACACCAGTTACAACAAGTGATAGTATCAGGAACATGTTCAGTTCGGACTTTGCTCTTGAGGTATTGGTGACCCGTAAGTATGGCAACCCCGCAATCCGAATATCTATGCCTGTTTCTCTTTCGAATTTTTCTGCATCTTCAAGTACTTGTGGAATAAGCACATCCCTTGCCTTTGAATTCAGTATGTCCTTATCAATGGTGATCAAAAGAAGTGTAGCCCCATTTTCCTTGTTCATTAATTGACCACTGTAAAAACGAAGACTGGCTACTTCTTGCATCAAAGTATTTAGCTCCTCTTGTGTTTCGGGAACTTCTTCAAAAACATTTTGAAGTTTAAATGACCCACTCTTCCCGTCCTTTACCAGTTTCTGTAAGTTCGGCAGACCTATGACACTGTTAATTCCTTCTTTGCTTTCTATTGAAGTGGTTAGCTCTGAAAACTTTCTAAATACCTCAAGATCATAGACAGCACTATCCTTAACGCCAAAGGCCATGATGTTTCCATCTTCACCAAAGGTCTCCCTGAACTGCTTGAAGTAGATCATGTCTTCATCATTATCAGGAACAATATTGGCAAGATCAAAAGACCATAAAATGTTCTTTGATTGATACCCCATAAAGGCGGTTATCAGTAAAAGGATAACCATTAAAGTCACCCGATTTCGAAGAATAATATTGGATAGTTTATACCACATTTTCAAATAGTGCGCAAAGGTAATTAGTTAAGCCATAGGAGCAAGATTTACAGGAGTTTATGGGTAAGTTTTAATACGTTTTTAACAATGATTATGAATTATCATATTTGATTAGAGATACATTTGTCAGATGAGAGTCTTTGCGCTATTCCTGTTATTTCAGGTTTTAACTTTTTGTTTTGCTCCCGGGCAAAGCAAACATGTCCTTGATAGCCTGAATGAAGAATCCCATATGATGGGTTGCATTAACATTGAAAGGTCAGACTCTCTTAGTCTAGCCGTTCTTGATATTTCGATTCGTGAAGGCTACCAGATTCAGGCGGGATATGCCCTGGAAAACATGGCCAGAAACAGGAGTTGTGAGGGTCAGTACCAGGAAGCTGTTGAGCTCATGAAACGTAGTATCTCCTATTTTCGGAAGGCAGGTGATCTTTCTGGTGAGGCAGAAGTCCTCTCTACCATTACATCGGCCTATCGCAAAATGCACAAGATTGACTCCTCTTTGCTGTATTCAAAACGGATCCAGGAAATAGGAGAAATGACCGGGAATGTAACTTTTTTGGCAAAAGGTTATTTCAATCATGCGAGCGGGTTTATTGAGAATCACCAGCAGGATTCTGCACTGTTCTACTCTCTCAAGGCGCTGAAGATTGCTGAGGATACTACGCTAAATTTTCTGCCAGCCATTCTTCATAACCTTGCGATTTCTTATAACCTGAGCGATTTATTGGAAAAGGCCAAAGAAGCTTATGTAAAAGCAGAAAAGGCATACGAAACAACCCGCTACAGAGAAGGCCTTTCGAACGGTATCTATAATAACATGGGTAGATGTTACCTGGACCTTGGCTTGTATGATTCTGCCATTCTGGTGTATCAGAAAGGCCTGGTAAAAGCCAGAAACATCAATAATGATTTCATGCAGGCATACCTAACGAGAGGAGTTGGCAGGGCTTACTGGCTGAAGGAGGATTTAGATAAAGCCATACTCTTCAGTGAAAAATCAAAAGAGATCAGCAGGAGATCTTCCCTGGAAGGAAATCTGGCTGTTGTGCTGTCGAATCTTACCAGGTACTACTCAGCTAAAGGAAACTACAGATTGGCGATTGAAAATGGGAAGGAAGGATTGACCTTAACAGATGAGACTCACAACATCGGGATAAAGAAAAACCTTCATTCCAACTTATCAGAAGCCTATGAAAAGTCGGGAGATCTTAAAAATTCGTTGGTTCATCTTAAGGCCCGTATTGTTGTTGAAAACGAGTTACAAGAAGCTGCCAAATCAAGGGAATTTGCCCGGTTGGAAGCTCGGTATGAAACAGAAAAGAAAGAAGCGGAAATTGCCTCACTCTCACAGCAAGCAGAAATCCAGGCATTGGAAATCAGGCAGAAAAATCAAGGGATCGTTTTGGGGTCTATTGGATTCTTAGTGGCCATTATGGCCATCTATTTGGTCTATCGATATAGGGAAAATCAGAGAGCTCGCCAGCAGACGGAACTTGAACAGCGATTTTTAAGATCACAATTGAATCCCCATTTTATTTCCAATGCACTGGTGGCGGTCCAGAGTTTTATGCTAAAAAATGATTCAGAGTCAGCCGCACTTTACTTGACTAAGTTTTCCAAATTAATGCGTGAAATTCTTGAAAATTCCAGAAGAGAGTTTATTCCGGTAGAAGAAGAACTCAACATGCTCACCAACTACCTGGATATTCACAAATTAAGATTAAAGGATGCCTTTGAATACCAGATAAATCTGGGTGAAAACATCGACCCTGAAGAAGACACAATTCCACCCATGTTTGTTCAGCCTTTTGTTGAAAATGCAATTGAACACGGCATCATTCATACAGATATTAAAGGTCGAATCGAATTGGATTTTGTTAAGGAGGACAGGTACATCGCAATCGAGGTACGTGATAATGGAGGAGGGTTTGTCAAAAAAGGTCATGACAATGGACGCACTTCTCTTTCATCCAAAATCATACAAGAACGAATGGATTTGTTCAACAGAACGCTGAAAAATAAGATTCAACTGGTTTTGGAAGAAATAAAAAATGAACATGGTGAAATCAAAGGGACGAAAGTTGAATTAAAAGTTCCATTCAGCTACGCATAACTTTTGTTACTTTGGTAATATGAGAACGGTCTTAGTTGAGGATGATCCAACCGTGCGAGAAAACTTGAAAACCTTGCTATCGATCTATGCAACCGATTGTCAGGTGATAGGAGAAGCCGGTGGTGTAAAAGAAGGACTTGATGTTTTGAGAAGCAGTAACCCGGATCTTCTTTTTCTCGATGTTGAAATGAAAGATGGAACCGGGTTTGATCTCCTGTCCATTTATGGAAAACTGGATTTCAAAGTAATATTTGTTACCGGTCATGATACATATGCAATCCGAGCATTTAAATACAGCGCCATCGATTACTTACTTAAACCGGTGGACCCGGAACTTTTGGTTTCAGCGATCGTTCGGGCAAAGGAATCCATCGATCTCAAAGAACAAGACCTTAAGGTAACTAATTTGGTCAGGAACATGGAAACTGACAGGTCTGAGCAAAGAATTGTATTGAGAGATAGCGAAAACATCTACCTGATCGACACCAAAGAGATCATCCGATGTGAGTCGGAAACGAACTACACCAAATTTTTTCTGAGTGACGGGCGCAAGCTTACGATCTCAAAAACCCTTAAGGAATATGATAAACTCTTTGAGGATCAGGCTTTTTTCAGGGCACACCAATCCCACCTGATCAACTTGATTCATTTTGATCGATATGAAAAAAAAGAGGGAGGGACCGTGTACATGAAGGATGGAAGTAGCTTGCCTGTGGCCGTGAGAAAAAAAGAGGCTTTGATAGCCGCTCTTGAAGCGCTTAAATGAGCAAAACAAACCTTAAAAAAACCCCGACAAATTCTCAAAAGCCATCTACGAATTCTCAAATGTGGTGAACGGGAATACATGTGCTTTTCATTTTTGATCTGAAAGACTCTAAAAAGATCATTATGAAAACTAAGCAGAAAAAAACTACGATCAGAAGGATATCAATCGTTGTGTTGGTATCCATGGTTATTACTTCGGGATGTTCCGAAGATACACCGGAGATACAAAATGCCCCTCCCGAAATACAAAACCAATCATTTAATGCTTCAGAAGCGGCCACAGAAAGTGATGTTATTGGAACCATTGTAGCCACAGATACTGATGAAGACGATCTTACCTTCAGTATTACCGCGAACGACAATGGTCTTTTCGAAGTTACTCCCAATGGAGCCCTAAGTCTGGTCAGTGGCAAAGCACTTGACTTTGAGAGTGCTTCCACTCATACGATTACAGTTCAGGTAACGGATGGTGAACTGACCGCATCTGCTGCAATTACCATTCAGGTAGTTGATGTGGATGAAAATACCGCTCCAACGATTGCAGACCAGACTTTTTCAGCAGCTGAAAACATCACTGATTCGGACGTGATCGGAAGCGTTATTGCAACAGATTCGGAAGGGGACCTCCTTTCATATAGTATTGGTGTAGCCAATGGTAAAGCTGCATCACTTTTTGAGATCAATGATGAAGGTGAGTTAAGCCTTAACACAGGACAAAAGCTGGACTATGAAACAGCAACCAGCCATACTGTCTTAGTAGAAGTATCTGACGGTCAGTTAAGCGCATCTGCTACTGTAACTGTCAATGTTACCAATGTCACTGAAGGAGATCCTCCTGTTGTGACTGGTGAAACGTACACGGTTAGAGAAGATATTTCTGATACTGATGTGATCGGAGCCATTGAGGCTTTTGATCCGGACGGAGGTACGTTGTCATATTCTTTAACTGATCCAAATGCGTTTGATGGACTCTATGAAGTAAACCAGGATGGTCAGCTTAGCCTTGCTACCGGAAAAAATCTGGATTATGAGACTGCTCAGCAGTACAGTTTTGGAGTTAAGGTAAGTGATGGAGACCATGAGATAGAAGCTGCCATTATTGTGGTTGTTACGGACGTTATCGAAGACGTGGTAGAGGTGACCACATGGGCGGGCAAT
>JANQEC010000353.1 GCA_028278585.1 Cyclobacteriaceae bacterium
CTCATTATGGAATTTGAGAAAGAATTTAACATATCCATACCAGATGACCAGGCTGAGAATATTGCTACTGTCGGTCATGCTATCTCTTACCTTGAAGAAAACGTTAAGTAAGCCTCAAGCTACCTTACTTTTATGGAATTAAAACGAGTCGTTGTTACCGGGATTGGTGCACTTACACCTTTAGGGAATACTAAAGAAGAATATTGGGATTCTCTAGCTAAAGGTGTGAGCGGCGCGGCTCCCATCACTCGATTCGACACAGAAAAATTCCGAACCAAGTTTGCTTGTGAAGTCAAAAACTTTGATGCACTTGATTTTTTTGACAGGAAAGAAGCCAGGAAAATGGATCCCAACACCCATTATGGGATGGTTACGGGCGAACAAGCCATCCAGGATTCTGGACTGGATCTGGATAAAGTTGACAAATCCAGAATTGGTGTTATCTGGGGAACTGGCGTTGGGGGCTTCAAAACATTCCAGGATGAAGTAATGAATTTTGCCAACGGCGATGGATCACCAAGATTCAATCCATTTTTCATTCCTAAGATGATTGCCGATATCACGGCAGGTCTCCTATCCATTAAATATGGATTTATGGGTCCAAATTTTGCAACTGTATCTGCATGCGCATCATCCAACAATGCAATTACAGATGCCGTCACCTACATTCAGGTTGGCAAAGCTACAGCAGTTCTTACTGGTGGTTCCGAAGCAGGCGTTATAGAATCCGGAATGGCAGGATTCAATGCCATGAAGGCACTTTCAGAAAGAAACGATGCGCCTGAAACTGCTTCCCGTCCCTATGATAAAGACCGGGACGGATTTGTGCTAGGTGAAGGAGCTGGCGCACTGATACTAGAAGAGTTGGAACACGCGAAAGCAAGAGGAGCAAAAATATATGCAGAGATCTTGGGTAATGGAATGTCGGCTGATGCATATCACATTACACAACCTCACCCAGATGGAATTGGTATTGAACTTGTGATGAAAAATGCTCTTGAAGATGCTGGAATTGGCCCTGACAAAGTTGACTATATCAATACACACGGTACTTCAACTCCACTCGGAGATTCTGGTGAGATCCGTGCGGTACAAAGAGTCTTTGGCGAAAATGCTTTGAATTTGAATATCAGTTCAACAAAATCGATGACGGGTCATTTGCTGGGAGCAGCAGGAGCAGTTGAATTTATCGCCTGCATTATGGCCATTCAAAAAGGAATCGTACCTCCTACTATCAATCATTTTACCGATGATCCAGACATAGATCCAAACCTTAACCTGACGTTTAACACAGCTCAGGAAAGAGAAGTGAATGTGGCCATGAGCAATACATTCGGATTTGGTGGTCACAATACTTCAATTATAATTGGCAAATATTCCGAGTAGTGTCTTCGATTCCGAAACGCTTATCGGGCCGCCTTATTTCTTCATTTAGTTCTGAGAAAAAATTACGTCAATCCTTTCGGCTAATCATTGGCAGAAATCCAATCAATCTTGCCTTATACAAGCAGGCCATGATGCACAGCAGTGTTGCCGAAACAAACAATCAGGGGATTAAGGAATCTTATGAACGTCTGGAATACCTGGGAGACGCCGTACTGGGAATGGTTGTTGCAGAGTACCTTTATTCACAATATCCATTTAAAGAGGAGGGTTTTCTGACCGAAATCAGGTCCAAGATTGTGAGTCGTGAAGCACTTAATAGTCTTGCTCAAAAAATTGGCTTAAAGGAACTTGTACAATTCAATCAACGAAACAGAACGAGTAAATCGGTTTATGGAGATGCCCTGGAGGCACTCGTTGGAGCTGTTCATCTTGATCATGGATTTAAGTTTTGCAGAAGATTTGTAATCAACAGGCTCATAAAACCCCACTATGATCTGGACGAGCTAATTACGACCATTTCAAATTTTAAAAGCAAGCTGCTTGAATGGTCTCAAAAAGAGAATGTGGATCTGCGGTTTGAAATAGTGGATGAGGAAGATAGAACCTTCACGGCACAAGTTTTTCTGGATGATAAACCAAAAGGGAAGGGTTTCGGTTTTAGTAAGAAGAAGGCAGAACAAGACGCGGCCCGTAAAACTTATCTGCAACTTAATCTACCTGAATGAGTCGTGTATTTAACATTGGAGGCGCATGTGTCAATCAAACACCAATTGATTGGGAAAATAATCTTGCCAATATCAAGGCTGCCATAGATCAGGCAAAAGAAGATAATGTTGATATTCTCTGTTTTCCTGAGCTTTGCATTACTGGTTATGGATGTGAAGACCTTTTTTTGAGTGATTGGCTTCTGGAAAAGGCGCTGGAGAAGTTGGAAACCATCGTGATGTGGACGGAAGGAATTGCAGTGGCTGTTGGGCTCCCAATTCGTTATAAAAAACGCATTTACAATACTACGTGCTTCATTTCAAATCGTAATATCATAGGTTTTTATGCCAAACAAAAGCTTGCTAATGATGGTGTTCACTATGAGCCAAGATGGTTTACCAGCTGGAAATCGGGAGAGACCGTCGACTTCACAGTAAAAGGTAAAACATATCCTTTTGGACATATTTCTATTAAACATGAAGGACTTTCCATTGGCTTTGAAATCTGTGAAGATGCCTGGCATGAAGATCGTCCGGCACTTGATTATACCACCAATATTGATCTTTTTTTAAATCCCAGCGCCTCTCATTTTGCTTTTAAGAAAGCTAAATTCCGCGAAGATCTTGTTTGCAAAGGTTCGAGATTGTTGGATTGTGTATATCTCTACACCAATCTTTTAGGTAATGAGGCAGGTAGAATGATTTACGATGGCGACATTCTTATCGCTGATCGAGGGAAATTAATTGCGCGTAATAAACGGTTATCATTCCTTGATTTCAATCTTATCAGTATAAAAGTTGATTTTGATTCAGGTGAAACTGGAGAACAACTCCAATCTACTTTTGAAAATCAAAATGAAGAATTTGCCAAAGTGGCTGCTCTTGCCCTTTTCGATTATCTAAGAAAAAGCCATAGCAAAGGGTACGTTTTGTCGCTGAGTGGTGGTGCTGATTCGAGCACAATTGCCACACTTGTAGCAGAAGTAGTTAGACATGGTCTACAAGATTTGGGAAAGGAAGAATTTGAAAAGAAGCTCGGTTTTGACCTCAATGGAGCTAATCAAAAACAGTGTGTAAACCAACTTCTTACAACAGCCTACCAGGGCACGAAGAATTCCTCTGAGGAAACATTTAATTCGGCTAAGAAACTGGCGGGTTCAATTGGAGCCAAGTTTTATTCCTGGACCATTGATCAACAGGTTGATTCGGCCGTACAAACCATTGAAACAACAATTGAAAGAGAGTTAAGCTGGGAAAAGGATGACATTACCTTACAAAACATTCAGGCGCGATCTCGATCGCCTATCATATGGATGTTGGCTAACTTGAATAATGCTTTGCTCCTGGCCACTTCCAATCGTAGTGAAGGAGATGTAGGTTACGCTACAATGGATGGTGATACAAGTGGAAGTATTTCACCGATTGCTGGTGTGAGTAAACCTTTTATTCTGCAATGGCTGAAATACGCCGAAAGTGAATTAGGGTATTCTGGTCTTGAGGATGTGAACAAATTGACTCCTACTGCTGAATTGCGTCCCGAAGAGCATAATCAGACAGACGAAGAAGATTTGATGCCATACGAGGTATTGAAACAAATTGAACTTGAGGCTATCCTAAATGGCAAATCGCCGAAAGATATCTACAAACTGCTATTAGAGATTTACAATGAGCCTGAATCAAAAAAATGGGTCACAAAATTTTTTCAGCTCTGGTCACGAAATCAGTGGAAACGTGAGCGGTTTGCCCCGAGCTTCCATTTTGATGATTTTAATATCGATCCAAGGTCATGGTACAGATTTCCCATTTTAAGCGGTGGCTATAAAGAGGAACTTGAAAGTTTATCCTAACTACTATTTGACCTTCCTAAATCGAAACATGCAACATTTCCTGATCACAAGATTCAACCTCGGCCATAGAGACTGGAAAATTACGACGAGTGGCAACCAAATTGGTAGTGATGCGTGGTTAAATCATAGGTTTGATCTATTTGAGAAATTCTGCCTTCCATCAGTCAAAAACCAAAGCAATCAAAATTTCACGTGGATCGTTTTATTTGATACAGGTACCCCTGATGGTTACAAGAAAAGAGTAGAGGAATTAGCTGCATCTTACAAAAACTTTCAGGCTCTATATACAAACGGTTTTCCACAACTTTTACCATCGCTCCAGAAATACATTTCGGCGCATATCGGTAATAACGATTTCATTATTACAACAAGACTTGACAATGACGATCTCATTCATAAAGACTTTGTGCAAACCATTCAAGCCCTTGCTCAACCAATTGATCGTCTGATCATTGATTTAAGAAGTGGATACCAAACAAGCATAAAGGGAGGTTTTTATGAATCACGACTATACAAAGAAGATCCCTTTAACCCTTTTATTAGTGTTGTTGAACCTTCTTCCAACTTCAATACCGTTATGTCATCCCGCCATGCAGAATGGGCAAAAGCCAAGGATATAATTGTGAATAAAACGAAACCACTTTGGATTGAGCTGGTTCATGATGAAAATAAGAGCAACGTAGAGAAAAAACACATGCGTCTGATAAGAGATGTAGCTTATGATGAATTTGGACTACTTTACGATATTCCAAAGTTCAGTAAACTATATCAGTTATCGAACAATTTTACTTTGGTAAGATTGGCAAGGCTTTTATTGAGAATGTATAGGAAACATGTAAAGGTCTTTTTTAAAAAATCTTAACTAGGGCACAGGGTCATGTCCGCTTCCTCCCCATGGATGACACCTTCCTATCCTTTTTATACTCATCCACGTGCCTTTGAAAACGCCATGTTTGAGGATGGCTTCCTTGGCATAGTGCGAACAGGTTGGGGTAAATCTACAAGTGCTTGGAAAATAGGGTGAAATTGCAGCTTGGTAAAGCTGAATTGGTAGTATAAAGATTTGTCTGACAACCTTCTTCACACAACAAAAGTACGTACCAAATTTGCATGAAGAACTAAAATTTAGTCTGTTTGCATCGCCTATCCCCTGGAATTGAAGTGATTTAATCTCAGTATAATTAATTGAAAAGGTTTTTCTTCATCTCTTATTTGTTTTTGCATGGCATAATTTGTTGGTCTCAATCCATTGATTCGACTGAAGTAGTTACCATAAACAAGATCATTATTGAGGGGAACAGGAAAACCAAACCTCAGATCATCACAAGAGAGTTAAGTTTCAAAGAAGGGGCGCAATACCAGCGATTCCAGCTCGACAGCATGTTCATATGGAGCAGGAACAGGGTATATCGCACGAATTTATTCAATGAAGTGACATTTCGTGTTCTGGATGTTTCACCAGGGTTGGTAGATATAAAAATAGATCTGGAAGAACGTTGGTACATTTTTCCTATTCCAATTTTCAAGCTCGCCGATCGCAATTTCAATGACTGGTGGGTGAATAGAGACCGAGATCTAAGCAGGGTGAATATTGGAATGCGATTGTCGCATTTCAACTTTAGGGGGAGGTCTGAGCTCCTGAGGCTTACTACTCAATTTGGTTTTACAACAAGGCTAAGCCTGCTGTATCGCATTCCTTATATTGAAAAAACTCAGAGACATGGATTAACCATGAATTTCGCCTTTCTGGAGGCTAAAAACCTGGCTGTAACTACTCGAGATAACGTCAGAAGATTTCTTACAGGTGAAGAGCTATTGAGAAAGGTCTATCGAAGCAGAGTCACCCATAGTTATCGAAATTCGTTTTATTCATTTCACTTTTTAACCGTTGGACACACAAGTGTACAAATTGCCGACACTGTTGCCGTTCTTAACCCCAATTATCTTGGAGAAAGTGCAACGAACCAATCATACTTCAGAGCTGGATACCAGTATGCGTGGGACAGACGGGATAATCGTAACTATCCTTTGAACGGTGAATGGTATACCGCCGGAATTACCAAATTTGGACTTGGAATCAACGATGATGGGGTAGATTTCTGGACACTTAATTTCAGCGCAGCGAAGTTTAATGACCTGGGAAAAAATTTCTATCATGCCAGTAATCTCATAGGGCTTATTTCTTTTCCAAATGACAGAAGCTATTTCAATTATTTCTCCATCGGATTTCTAAAAAACTCTTTGAGAGGGTATGAACTCAATGTGGTTGAAGGGAGTACTTACTTCATTCAGAAAAATGATATTCGCAAAAAAATCTTCTCGCTTAAGCAGGACATCAGTGGGTTCATGCCAGTAAGGCAATTTCAAACTTTTCCAATTGCACTCTATGGAAAGCTCTTTTTTGACCAGGGGTATGCAAAAGGATTTCCCAACTATACTGGCAGTGATCAACTGGACGATCAATACCTATATGCGTTTGGGCTTGGACTTGATCTGATCCTCATTCACGATTCTGTACTACGATTTGAACTATCTCGAAACAAGCTGGATCAAACGAATTTTTTCCTGAATTTTCTGTCTGCATTTTAGTTGAAATTCTTCCACTTCTTTTTCTTTCCATTTTTAAAAAAGTACCACTGCCCTACTTCCTTCCCTGCTGACCACTCACCCTCATACGTTTGAATCCCTTCTTCGTCATAGTATTTCCAAAGTCCGGATTCTTTACCATCAATGAAATTTCCAGCCTGATTAATGTTTCCATTTTCAAAATAGAATACCCAATCTCCTTTAGGTAATCCAACCTGATACGACCCCTTTCTTTTAAGTTGTCCAGTCTCAAAATAGAACACCCAATAACCATCATAAAGTCCTTCTACAAAAATCCCCTTCTTCTCAAGTACGCCATTAGGGAAATAATACCAGGACGAATCTTTCTGAATATCCTGCTCCCAATTTTCTATAGCAATCAATTTTCCCCCTTCAGAATAATACTTCTGGACACCATTTAACAGCCCTTTGTGAAAGTTAAGGTTGGCACTTATTTCACCATTTGG
>JANQEC010000405.1 GCA_028278585.1 Cyclobacteriaceae bacterium
ACTTTGCTGAGATTTTAGGGATTCCATGCACCCCATCGCACTACCAGGAACTTATTCAAACAGGAATGGATATCAAGCGAGCAGTGATGAAAGCCAGAACAATTGATCATCCCAAAGAACCGGATCTGAGTTTTTTGTATGGAACCATCTTTATTGGCGGCCCGGTATCCGAAGGAGTAGATAGCAGAAATGTATGCATTTTCGCCGAAGGAGAAGTGGATCGTTCACCTACTGGATCAGGAGTATCCGGCAGGGTAGCTATCCATCACAAAAGAGGCGAGCTAGCTACCGGCGAATCGATAAAAATTGAAAGCATTCTAGGAACCACATTTGATTGTAAAGTGACAGAAACTGTTAACTATGAAGGAATCAATGCGGTCATACCTGAAGTACGGGGAACAGCTTATGTAACTGGAAAAAATCAGTTTGTGATCGATCCGGAAGATCCTTTGAAGGAAGGATTTATTTTCAGATGATCAAGAATACTGTGGCCACACACGGTATGCCAAATACCCTCCACAGACCAACAGAAATAACTCCAGGTAAGTACCAACATTTCCCTCAATCATTTGCCCCAGCCAGTAAAGCAAAACGAGCACCAATCCAAATGCCAAAAACCCTGACCATTCGGACCGCTTCAAATCAACTTTTCGATTATAGAAGATCTTGGACACCAGGCCTCCATACAACAACGTGAACCAGATCAACGTGGTCCGATTATCTCTAACCACCCAACTAAATGTTGGAAAACCATCATCGATCATCATCACAAGAACAACATCAATAGCGACCATTATACCAAGAAGGACGGCAATGATCCTCTTAATGATCCGAAGCTTTCTGACATGATTTTTTAAATACGATTTCATGGCAGGATCAGTTTTGAAAGTTCATTGACCATAAAAAATGACCATAAGCCAATCCCAAGACCAGGAGTGTTGTAAACAATGCATTTGTACGCTCAAACTTCACTATGTAACCAACAATTATTGCCACCGCTGCTATTGAAAAAAGGACGATCACTACTGTTATACTTCCTATCCCAAAATAGTTTGTTTTCGCACCTAAAAAGAGATGTCCGCCAATAGCACCAAGCATAAAAGGAATAATAAAAAACTGCTTTTTCGACCATTCCAGTAAAGCGATATTAGAAGTATCGTTATCAATGTCATTGAGGTTGAGAATAATCTCAAGAAGAAAATAAACAACAGCAAAAACGATCATGATCGTCTTTACCAGTTCATAGTGGGCTTCGTATTGTTCCATAAGTAATAGGCGGGTTTAGTAATGAAAGTTAACTAAAACACTCATGCATAACGCATTAATTCATTGAAATCAGACGTTCAATTTATTCAGCACCGGATCAAACTTCTGATTATTTCTATACTAATTTTCCATCATAAAAGTACTTTCATTCCAATGGCCGATAGCACCCTGATCCAATCCGACAATCTAATTGATCTGGCACAAGAGCTTGCCAAAAACTATTTTGACAAGCATGTAACAGCTAAAAAACTCGTGGGTGAACTTGATCTGAACTTCAAACTTGAAGACAAACAAACATCTTACCTGTTAAAGATTAGTCGTCCTAATGCATCTGAAGAATTTCAGGATTTCCAGTTGAAGTTGATGGAATATATTGCTACTAGCTCCGAAGATGTTTTAGCGCCCCAAATCATAAAAAATATCAATGGAGAACCCAGTACGTGCGTCACAGATAAAAATGGTGACATCCGACGAGTTCGGATGCTAACCTGGATGGATGGCCGTCTATGGTCTTCAGTAAACCCGAAAAATGCAGAATTACTGTTCAGTCTTGGTGAACAAACAGGGGCTCTGGCCACTGGGTTTAAGAATTTCGATCATCCCATAGCACACCGTAAGTTCGAATGGGATCTTGCCCAAGCAGGTTGGACTCGAGACCATTTGCATTTATTCGATGACGAGAAAAAGAAAGTTGTCGCTTACTTTCTAAATCTATTTGAAGAAATTCAAGACAATTATCAACAACTTAGAAAAAGCGTCATTCACAACGACGCAAACGATAATAATGTCATTGTAAGTGAGGATTTGATTAACCCTCAAGTTGTTTCCATTATCGATTACGGGGATGCCATTTTTTCTCAAACCATCAACGATCTCGCCGTTGTATTGGCCTACGCCATTATGAATATTCCTGATCCACTTCAGGCAGCGACTCATGTGATCGAAGGATATCATTCAAAGCACCCATTGAAGGAAGAAGAGCTTGAGGTATTGTATACCCTAATCGGAATGCGTTTGGTCATTTCTGTCACTAAATCTGCAATTAACAAGGAAGTTGAACCTGAAAATGAATATCTGCAGATCAGCGAAAAACCAGCATGGGAATTATTGCTAAAGTGGTATGAACTCAATGAACAATTTGCATATTTCAATTTCAGAAAGGTTTGCGGATTCGATGCCCATCCGCACGAAAAGGCATTCAAAGCATGGGCTTCCAACACCAGTGCAGATCTAAAAATGCTATTCCCGACGCTCGATTTTGATTCGGTGAAATCCATTGATATGAGCATTGGAAGTACGTGGCTTGGTCACACATCTGAATTTAGCAGTAACAAGCTCCTGTCCTATCGCCTGGGAGAAATTCAAAATGAAAGCCCAAAAGGTATCATTTCTAACGGCTATCTAGAAACACGACCAATCTATAGCACAGACGCCTATAAGAAAGAGGGAAACAACGGACCAGAATATCGAACGGTCCACTTAGGAGTTGACTTTTGGGTAGAAGCGCTCACCGCTATTCATTCACCATTGGATGGAAAAGTTCTGGCAGTTCATAACAACAACAATGATAAGGATTATGGACCAACGATCATTCTAGAACATGACATGCCTTCAGGGACGAGTTTCTATAGCTTGTATGGCCACCTAAGCAAATCCAGCTTAACTATCTTGAAACCTGGTGATCAGTTAAAAGCAAATGATCTCATCGGCTATATTGGTAGTGATACAGAAAATGGCAATTGGGTTCCACATCTGCATTTCCAGCTGATGCTCGATATGTTGGACAACACGTATGATTTTCCCGGAGTTTCGACTCCTGGTGAATTAGAGGTCTGGAAAAGTATTTGTCCGAATCCAAACGTATTGTTTAAGGAAGAAAAAATTAAGGAAGCAGGTGATTCATCCAGCCAGGATTTGCTGAAATTCAGGAGTGAACATCTAGGTAAGAGTTTAAGCCTCTCTTACAAAGACCCTTTAGAAATGCTTCGTGGAGATGGTGCTTTCTTGATAGATAATACCGGAAGACGTTATTTGGACACCGTCAATAACGTTGCTCATGTAGGACATGAACATCCAAGGGTGGTAAACGCCGGCCAGAAACAAATGGGAGTCCTTAATACGAACACCCGTTATTTACATCCCAACATCAATGAATTCGCCAAGAAATTACTTGAAACTTTTCCCGAAGAGTTGTCGGTTGTTCATTTCGTCAATTCAGGAAGTGAGGCTAACGAGTTGGCGATACGTATGGCTAAGAGTAACACAGGTGCAGAGGATTTCATCGCAGTAGAAATCGGTTATCATGGAAACACCAATGCCAATATCGATATCAGTTCATACAAGTTTGATGGGCGGGGCGGAAAAGGAGCACCTGAACACACACATATTGTGCCATTACCAGATACATTTCGCGGCAGGTATCAAGGTGAGAATCAAGGCAATGCCTATGCCTCTCATGTACGCGCACAAATTGAAAACATTCAGAAAAGAGGAAGAAATGTAGCAGGCTTTATTTGCGAAAGCATCATCAGCTGTGGCGGGCAAATTGAGCTACCTGACGGATATTTGAAAGAAGCTTATTCCGATGTAAGAAAAGCTGGCGGGCTTTGTATCGCTGATGAGGTACAAGTGGGCTGTGGCCGGGTAGGTTCTCATTTCTGGGCATTCGAATCGCAAGAGGTAGTTCCGGATATCGTAACCATTGGCAAGCCCATCGGAAATGGACATCCTTTGGCGGCAGTTGTTTGCACAAGGCAAGTTGCAGATGCATTCGCCAATGGCATGGAATACTTTAACACGTTTGGAGGAAATCCGGTCTCATCGGCCATAGGAAAAGAGGTGTTGTCCGTCATCGAAGAGGAAGGATTACAAGAAAATGCGCTTAAAACAGGCAATTATCTTAAAAATGCCCTCGGGGCATTGAAAAATGAATTTCCAATTATTGCAGATGTACGAGGGCAAGGGTTTTTCCTTGGATTTGAGTTGTGCACCACAAACAAGACACCACTTCCGAATCAAGCAGACTATTTGATAAACCGGATGAAGGAATTAGGTATTCTTATGAGCACAGACGGACCAGACCACAACGTTCTCAAAATCAAACCACCAATGGTCTTTTCAATGGAGAATGCCAATGAGTTGATACTCCGATTAAGGACAGTACTTAACGAAGATTTCATGCAATTATGATCAAATTCGCCCGATTTCTTATCCTGATCTCAGTTTTCCATTCATGCGGAATTTCCAGTGAAAACGAAACGGATTTTCTTACTCCATCATCAATTTTGATCGATTTAGATAGCACGTTAACAAGCACTTTTTTTGACCGGGGTTCCTGGTTCGGTGTCAATCTGCCCCCCGATGGTTTTGGTTTGGCTGCTCCACTATTGTTGTCAGATAGCAATGGATATACTTTCAGGGCCCCGATTCTTACCGGGACTTTTAAGGAAAACGGAAAAGAAATTGTGCAACCTGTAAATTCCTATTTGCCAGGAAGCTTAATCCAGACAGCCTCGACAGGCAAATCGGACATTCGGTTAAAATCGATTTATCCAAATCATAACACCTTGTTATTGGCCTATCAAATTAGAAATAGGTCCAGTTCAAATATTCAGTATTCGATTGGCTGGACCTTTCCCGAACCCGATTCAATCGTTGTTAATACCATTCACTACGACCTTGGGAACGCATTGTTAGCGGTCCAATTTCAATCTGGTAAGCAGAACACCAATTCAAACCCCCATGAAATAACCGTTGAACCGAACAGTCGAAAGACCTTCTATCTCGCAATCCGTCACAGGTTTAGAGAAGAACCAGGGCTTACTCCTATTGATTTTTCCGAAGCCCCTACACTTTTCATTCAAAACAATTCTCGTTGGGCTCAATACATGGAACCTTACCAGGAGCTGCCTCCAGAGAAAAGAATGCTGGCATCAAAATGCATTCAAACACTTGTCAATAACTGGAGATCACCTGCAGGTGAACTGAAATTTGATGGCTTATTTCCTTCTTACGATTATAAATGGTTCCATGGTTTTTGGTCATGGGATTCCTGGAAGCATTCCGTTGCCCTTGTTTCTTTCGAACCTGAATTAGCTAAAGAACAGGTAAGAACCATGTACCATTTCCAGGACGAATATGGAATGATTGCCGATGTGGTATACAGAGATACCTTGATCGAAAATCACAACTGGCGAGATACTAAACCACCACTTTCCGGCTGGGCCATCCACGAAATTTTTAATCAGACAAAGGATACTGCTTTCGTCAAAGAGATGTTGCCCAAATTGATGAAATACCATGAATGGTGGTATGAAAACCGCGATCATAATGACAATGGCCTCTGTGAATTTGGCTCAACCGATGGAACCCGGGTGGCTGCTGGTTGGGAAAGTGGAATGGACAATGCCGTGAGATTTGACGATGCTAAAATGATTCAAGTTGACAAAACGGCCTGGTCACTCGATCAGGAATCAGTTGACTTAAACGCGTATTTGTTTAAGGAGAAAAAGCACATTTCCTATCTTTTGACGGCAGTTGATTACCTGGAATTGGCTGAAACATATCAAAAGGAATCAACTCAACTCAAAAACAAATTGCAAACGCACTTTTATGATCCGGAATCGAACTATTTCTATGATTTCAACACTTCTTCTCAGTCATTAATTACTATCGCCGGTCCTGAAGCATGGACCACATTATGGTCAGAAGCAGCTAGTACTGAACAGGCAGATGGAATTGTTAAGAAAATCACAAATCCCGATTTTTTCAACACACAACTTCCATTCCCTACCTTATCAGCATCGCATCAGAAATTTGACCCTGAAAATGGCTACTGGAGGGGTCCCGTGTGGGTTGACCAGGTATATTTCGCTCTTTCAGGAATGCAAAAATATGGGTATGAAAAAGAGTACGGAGAACTAATGAATAAAGTATTAGAAAATGCGGAGGGACTTCTTCAAAAGGGAATTCCGATCCGAGAAAACTACGATCCACGAAATGGAAAAGGATTGAACGCCAATCATTTCTCCTGGTCAGCGGCTCATATACTGATGCTACTCAAAAGAGAAGCAAAAGTTCGATAGATTCATTTTAACCTTCTAAATTCTCATGAAACCGACCGATCAATCTTCGCTGGGAAATACGCAGTGTAACTGGTACTATTAATATAAATAGATAGTTATGAAATTGTTTGTCACTCCTCTTTCAGTATTAATCCTATTTTCACTTTCAGCACAAAGTCAGGATAGAAATGAATATAGTTTCGGAAAATACGATCCAAGTGAAAAAAATCCTTTTGGTCTACCAAACCCCGAGGCACCTCCTGAGCTTCAACAATTTGCCTTTATGATTGGGGAATTCGATACAGAAGAACACATTAGAAACCAGGATGGAACATGGAGAAAGTCCAAAGCTACCTGGAATGCACGTTACTTTCTGAATGGATATGGTATAATGGATTATTACTGGAACGAGGAAGAAGCCTTTGCAACGACAAACATTCGCATTTACAATACAAACGAAAAAGCCTGGTATGTCACCTTTTTTAGAGGACCTGGAAATGGTGTGGCGGATGGCCCATGGATTGGTCGAATGGAGGGAAAAGACATGGTTTTGTGGAAAGGAGATGAAACTAATGGCACCAGACTGACTTTTTCCAATATCTCAGAAAATGGCTATGATTGGATTGGAGAAAGTTTCAAGGAAGGGAAGGCCAGTCCTTTTTGGAAGGAATTTGCTAAGAGGATTCGCTAGCTATCACTTATCGTGAGACAAAGTTCATATCACCTAATGCAATTTTTCTATCAAGAATTGGATCGCCGATAAAAGAAAGAGTCGCATCTCCAAAGGCAGTTACCTTCACATACTCTTGCCTTCCAACATATAGTTTGTTATCTCCAAAGTTTACAAATTTCAAATAACTGCCATGCAGACTCCTGGCATGCACCTCATTATCTCCATAAGATGTGAATACCTGGTTCGAAACATCTCCTCCTTTGATCGATAATTTGTTATCACCATAAAGCCCAACTTTCAGGTGTCCGGCATTTATTGCTTCAAATCTCACATCTGCTCCCCCGTAAATTTTTAACTGTAGTTTTCGTTGGTCGATATCATTGGAGACAGTCAGTCGTTCTTCACCGTATACGGATAATTTTTCAATACTCTTGTAAGTTATGATAGCTTTAACCCTTGTTCCATCCCTGTAAGGGTCGAAGTTGTCAGCTATAATTTTTTTGAAAGCAACCTTAGCATCATCCAGGTAAACATGGAGTGTCCTCCCATTCACCTCCACATTTATTCTATTCAGGTCCACTGTGCTTGACAGGAATTCAATTTTCTCGGTGGTTCCTTTTCGGAGCTCAACCTGGAAGTAAGGATGGATCATAACATTTGTAAATGGATCTACTTCTACTTCGCCTACTTGAGCATTTCCATAAAAAACAGGAGATAGAAGAAAGAGTATAAATAGCCTTTTCATAGGTTTTATGAGTTTGTATAGAGTAATGATGCTACTTGTATGTTAAAGGTTGCCCTGAAAAACTACAAAAACCAAAATTTCAGAAAAAGTGCTCATACAAGTTGTTTTGGCACTAAATCTTCTTCACTTACCACATTTCAGGTAATGAAAATGCCCAATTTCAGGTATTGACATTCGATTGGTGTCAGTTCAACTTTGAACTTTCAACCAATGTTATAAGCTATGCCAAATTTTGTTGTCAATACCAATGCAGTTAATGGGATTCACCACGTACACGATGAAAACGCCTTATGCCAGCACTTGCCGGAGCCAGAACACAGGAGAAGTCTTGGATGGTTCTCCAGCAGCCAGGGTGCAATACATGAGGCAAAGAAAACCTTTAACTCAGCTGATGGATGCAAATATTGTGCACAAGGATAATGCTCACCACGAATAGGCCTGCCTACTACATAACAATTCAAATCGGCTAATTTTCTTTGTTATCAGGTAGGTCTTTCCTTGTGCATCAGTCTTCTGATTTCTTTTAAAAAGTTGCAACTTTTCGATTCATCTGAAGTCTTTTTTCAAACAAAGAAGACCAACCATGTTCTCGAACAACATCAAGATCGCACTTAGAAAATTCTGGAAGAGGAAATCGAATTCATTTACTAAGCTGTTCAGCCTCTCTGTTGGCTTGATCAGTTTATTTTACATTTCTATTTACATCCACCAGGAAACAAGCTTCGATAATTTTCATCAAAAGCGTTCCAACATTTACAGGGTCAATACAACAGATATATCACCAACTGGCTCACTCTTTCTTGGTCTAAGTGCTATTCCTGTCGGTGACTATCTAAAATCCGTCTCACCGGAAATCATAGAATTTGTTAGGATCAATAAAGAATATGGAAGTAGGGCGATCAAGTATAAAGAAAAACTATTCTCAGAAAGCGAAAACATCTACTATGCAGATCACAATTTTTTCAATCTCTTTGATTTTGACCTGTTGGCCGGAAACAAGGAAACTGCGCTTCAAGGTCCTGATAAAATAATTGTCACAGAAAGAACTGCATTCAAATATTTCGAGACTACCGATGTCCTTAACAAAACCCTGATATACGATGGAGAACCATTCACTGTAACTGGCATCATTCAGAATATTCCCACCAATTCGCACCTGCAATTCGATTTTCTTATTTCAATGGCCACCTTTTTGAAAACAAGGCCTACAGCTACCCAAAATTGGACGTGGTTCCCGATGAATACATACTTACTATTGCATGAACATGCAGACCTGAATCGCCTTGAAAGAAGGCTCGGGGAAGTACCTGAATATCTTCCGGAAAATAGTGAAGGTCAATTCAAAGAGCTATCCATAGAACCCCTGGAAGGCTTACATTTCAGTGAGCCTAAATTAGGAGAGTTAGGTCCGAAAGAGCGACTATCCAACCTATACGTATTGATGGGCATTGGAGTAATGATTCTTCTATTAGCGGTCTCCAATTTTATAAATCTGACTACAGCACAAATAACCCTGCAAGACAAGGAAGTTTCTGTCAAAAAGAGTATGGGTGCTTCAAAAAAAGACATCATCACCCAATTTGTGACTGAATCTCTCCTGTTTACCTCTCTCGCCACCATTATTTCGGTTCTGGTGATCTTTGGTTCCTTCTCCTACTTTGAAGGTTTTATGGAAAGGTCTTTCAATACTTCTTTCCTCAGTCATCCACTTGCGTACTTTTCTGTACCAGCCATTCCACTAATCTTGACATTACTTGGGGGGATTTATCCAGCTATTAAATTTTCGAATATTTCACCCATTCATCTGCATAAAAAGATTACCGGGAGAACAGCTTTTTTTGATACACGGACTTCTTTATTGGTTTTCCAATTTTCCATTACAAGTGCACTGGTTATATGCTCGCTGTTGATTTATCGTCAATTAAATTTCTTGCAAACACAGGATAAAGGTCTGGACACAAAACAAAAAATTGTCATCGATTATGGTCCAAATGCAAGAATTGGAAATGCGTTTGAGTCTTTAAAAACAGCGTTTAAAAGTGTGAATGGTGTTGAGAGCGTTTCCTTTAGTTCACACATACCGGGACAAAGGCCCAATGGGGTGGGGACCACAATCACCGACAAAGAAGGGCAACAAAGGTATGGAGATATCAATTTAACACTCGTTGACGAGGATTTCGTAAAAAATTATGGCTTGCAGATTGTGGCAGGCAGAGATTTTAGAAAAGGCCCGGCAGATCTTACATCTGCACTAATACTCAATGAATCAGCTGTCAAGGCATATGGGTATGATAATCCCGAAGATATAATTGGAGTTTCACATACACAGTGGGGCGGCGATGGAAAAGTTATCGGGGTGGTAAGTGATTTTAATTACCTATCGCTTCACAATGACATAGGATTGCTATCTCTTAAGATGTGGCCAGATCAGTACCAGAAGATCACCATGGATATATACGAACTCAACATTAAATCCACAATTGAAGCGTTGCGATCCAAATGGATTTCTATGTATCCGGACATTCCTTTTAAATACTATTTCGTGGATGACAATTTCAAAGCACAATACAAGAAAGACGAACAGTTTGCAGGTATCATAAGTTTTTTCACACTCATTTCCATTGTCATTGGCGTTCTCGGTTTGGTAGCTTATGCTACTTTCTGGTGCAACGGACGGAAAAAAGAAATATCCATTAGAAAAGTACTGGGTGCCGATGCTCCTCAACTTTTATGGAAGTTGTACAAAAGTTTTAGCCTGCCAGTACTCGTTGGTTTCATACTTGCGATTCCGGTTTCGTATTACTTTGGAAATCAGTGGCTACAACAGTTTGCTTATCAAGTAGGATTCAGTTGGATCTTTTTTGTAATTCCACTGGTAATCTTGCTGGTATTCATATGCATTTCAGTTGGTGCACAAACTCTTCGTCTAGTCCTTTCCAATCCGGTTGACAATTTAAAAGAAGAATAAGAGCTTACCATAAGCTTAGAATTCATTTTGAAACAGGCGAGGCAAGTGGAAAACTTCAAGAATTAATGATTTCTAAATATTTAGGGGGTGTTTGTCATTTTTCTTTACCTATATCTAAACCTAATTACCAAACATGTACAAGTTCCTGCTCACCCTTCTACTCACATTCATATTTACTATTCCCACCTTCTCACAAAACAAAATCGACTGGACCAATCTGAAATTCAAAAATGACAGCACTGGCCAAAATGTAGAATACAAAATAACGATTGAAGATGGCACAACTATTTATGGCATTCTTCAACGACTCACCTCTGAACAACTATTCATCGAAACAAATGAATTGGGGATATTAGCACTGGATATTGATCGTATCAAATCGATCAATCCAAGAGATTCAGAATCAAATGAAATCGAAACAGACCGACCGATGGTAGGTGTCAATCACTACTTGATTGCCCCCAGCCCCTATAGTTTAGAACAAGATGAGTTTAACCTGCAGTTTTCTGAAATATTTCTATTCTCCAGCTGGTATGGAATCTCAGACAATTTCACATTAGGAGGAGGTTTTACGCTGATTCCGGCGATCGACTTTTCAGATCAACTGTTTTACCTTATTCCAAAAGTGAGTTTCGATTTAAGCCCTGGAATAAGAGCTTCTGCTCAACTTACTCATTTAATTGCCGAAGGTGAAAGTACTTCGCTCCTTTCCATAACCACGGGTTTCGGCAAACCAGACAGTCATTTTTCTATTGGTTATACCACCTCTTTAAGTGATAATGTAGGTGGCGCGATTAATTCGGGAATAGTATTGCGGGCGACAAAAAAACTTGGATTCCTTTTTGACGGATACTTCTTTACGGATGAATCTGACGAAAACTTAATCGGTTTCGGACTAAGATTCATCGGAAGGTCATCATCGTTTGATTTTGGTTTTCTGTCTGTTCCCGGTTCAGGTGTAGGATCTGTTCCCTGGATTAATTACACAATACGTTTGTGAAATAATTCAACTTCAACCTTAGAAGTGCCGGTACATTTTGGATAACGGTAGTTCGTACCAAACAATTCAAAACCATGGTATCCTGCCATTGTAACCAATTCACAAGAATGATATCTAACTAATAAATTATTCATGGAATGAAAAATTTTAAGATACTAGTGGTCCTGGTTGCAGCCCTCATGTTTTGCAATTGTTCAGATGATGATGATGACAGTTGTTGCAGGGTGTGCTCCACAGGTCAAGCATGTGGGGATTCCTGTATTGCTGAAACAGCTACTTGCAACGAGGCTCCCGGATGTGCCTGTAATGGTGGAAGTGGTCCTCTTTATTGACCCTGTTTCTACCTTCACAACACTTCATCTTCTTAAGTTTATGCACTTCTTGGAAGCTGACGACCATTGATCACAAGCCGTTATCCACTTCCAACTAACTAGCTTATCTTTAGCTTTCAACTTTAACCTACATAAGCATGAAGAAGATACTATTCGCCGCATTGGCGATTGCATTTCTGTCGTTTGACGGAGAATCACAACGAAGAAGAGGAAATACAAAAGCGACAACAACATCATATAATAGCTCACTTTATGAAGGCATGAACTGGCGGCTGGTAGGCCCATTCAGAGGTGGGCGGTCAGCAGCAGTAACCGGAGTACCCGGCAAAGCGAACCTGTATTACATGGGTGCCACTGGTGGAGGAGTATGGCGCACCAAAGACGCAGGTAGCACCTGGGAAAACATTTCAGACGGTTACTTCGGCGGATCCATTGGAGCAGTAGCCGTAAGTGAGTGGGACAACAATGTTATATATGTCGGTGGCGGAGAAGTAACAGTCCGGGGAAATGTATCTTCTGGGTACGGAATGTGGCGATCAGTTGATGCTGGAGCAACCTGGCAGGAAATAGGACTCAAAAATTCAAGACACATTCCAAGAATTCGAATTCATCCAAAAAATCCGGACCTGGTTTATGTAGCAGTGATGGGTGATCTTTACAAATCCTCAACAGAGCGAGGAGTTTACAGAAGTAAAGATGGTGGAAAAAGCTGGGAGAAAATCCTTTATGCAAATGCAGATGCCGGTGCTGTAGACCTGACATTTGATCCCAATAATCCTCGAATATTGTATGCATCAACCTGGAGAATACGAAGAACTCCATACAGTTTAGAAAGCGGTGGAGACGGTTCAGCGTTATGGAAGAGTACAGATGGTGGTGACAGTTGGACCAATATATCAGGAAATGAAGGGCTCCCTGGAGGCGTCTGGGGGATTTCTGGCGTAACCGTATCTCCAGTGAATTCGAACAGGGTTTGGGTGTTGATCGAAAACCAGGACGGAGGTGTTTATCGATCAGAGGATGCCGGTAAAACCTGGAAATTGATCAACAAGGAGCGAAAACTTCGCCAACGTGCCTGGTATTACACCCGGATCTATGCGGATACTCAGGATGAAAATGGTGTATATGTAATGAACGTAAGGTACCACCGTTCCAAGGATGGTGGAAAAACCTATGAAACATTCAATGCTCCGCACGGAGATCATCATGATTTTTGGATGGCTCCTGAAGACAACCAGCGCATGGCCATAGCTGATGATGGTGGAGCCCAGGTATCATTCGACGGAGGTGAAAATTGGTCAACTTACGAGAATCAACCCACTGCACAATTTTACAGGGTAACCACAGACGATTCCTTTCCTTATAGGATCTATGGAGCACAACAAGACAATTCAACAGTTAGAATCAATCATCGATCAGATGGTTGGTTCATAGGAGAAGATGATTGGGAACCCAGTGCCGGTGGTGAGAGCGCTCATATGGCCCCTGATCCCAAAAACAACGATATCGTATATGGAGGTAGCTATGATGGCTTCTTTACAAGAGTTAATCACGCAACCAATGAAAGAAGAGGTATAAATGTTTGGCCTGATAACCCCATGGGACATGGAGCAGAAGATTTTAAATACCGTTTTCAATGGAATTTCCCAATCTTCTTTTCACCAGATGGAAGCAAATTATATACAGCATCAAATCAATTGCATGTGAGTACAGATGAAGGTCAATCATGGAAGATCATTAGCCCTGATCTTACCAGGAATGATCCATCCAAATTGAAGTCATCAGGAGGCCCCATTACGCAAGACAACACAAGCGTTGAGTACTACTGTACCATTTTTGCTGCTGTAGAATCCTATCATGAAGCTGGCGTTATCTGGACCGGTTCCGATGACGGGTTGGTACATGTAACAAAAGATGGTGGAGAAAATTGGTCAAATGTTACTCCCCCGGGAATGCCGGAATGGATGATGATCAATAGCGTAGAGATCGACCCTTTCAACAAAGGAGGACTTTATATCGCAGGCACAAGATACAAGTTGGGAGATTTCGCTCCATATCTATATAAAACCGAGGATTATGGTCAAACCTGGAAGAAAATCACAAGCGGCATTAAAGCAGAAGATTTCACTCGAGTACTTCGCGCTGACCCGGTTAGAAAAGGTCTACTTTACGCAGGAACCGAGGCCGGAATGTACGCATCATTTGATGACGGTGCCAGCTGGAAACCATTTCAAATGAACCTTCCGATCGTACCGATTACAGACCTGGCACTGAAGAACAACAACTTGATTGCAGCAACCCAGGGAAGAAGTTTTTGGATGATTGACGACCTCACACCACTCCATCAGCTCAACAATGAAGTAGCTAACAAATCCCATCATTTGTTCAAACCGATGGACTCCTATCGAATGAGTGGTGGAAATGGAAGAGAGTCCAAAACTGCCGGTACCAATCATCCCGGAGGAGTACTGGTCAACTATTTTGTTAAGGATACAGCTAAAACCGATACAATTTCAATCAGTTTTCATGAATCGAATGGGGACTTAATTAAGTTTTTCTCAACGCATCCTAATAAAGATGACAATGAATCAATGTTATCTGTATCCCCTGGCTTCAATACCATGAATTGGGACATGCGGTACAATGGAGCAAAGACTTTCAAAGGGATGATAATGTGGGCTGCTACAACAAGAGGACCTGCTGCCATTCCTGGAGCTTATAAAGTTAAAATGACTGTAAATGGCGTTGAAAGTACCCAGGATTTTAACTTATTGAAAGACCCAAGAACAAATGCGACACAGGCTGATCTGCAAGCTCAATTCGATTTCTTGATGAATGTCAGGAATAAGTTATCCGAAACTCATGAAGGGATCATAAATATCAGAAAAGCGAAGGCACAGATAAACGTTGTACTCAAAAAATCTGAGAGCAATGAAGAGCTAAAAAAGCTTGGAAAAGATATTGTCAAAGCGATGAGCGATATTGAAAAGACGCTTTATCAAACAAAGAATGAAAGCGGACAAGATCCGCTGAATTTTCCAATTCGTCTAAACAATAAGCTCGGACATCTTGCTTCGCTTTCCGGAATTGGTGATAATCCTCCAACAGATTCGGCATTGGAATTTTATGCAGAAGTAACTGGAAAAATTGACGAACAATTAAAAATGCTTAAAGAGATCTTCGATTCACGAATTGCGGAATTCAATCAAAAAGTGAAAGAAGCAAGCATTGATGCGGTAAAACTGGACGACTAACATCTTATCTAAGTTTACTCATGAAAGGCCTGTCTCCGACGGGCCTTTTTTTATCATTTGATTTTATTGGTACTATCCTTTCTTGTAAACATTCAAGAGTGGATATTTGCGCTCTCTTGTAATCACTATATGTATAACGTTGTTGTTATTGGCGGAGGAATTGTTGGATTGGCCTCTGCGTTAAAAATCAAGGAGAAAAACCCAACTTACAAAGTTGCAATTGTAGAAAAGGAAAGAACAATTGCCCAACACCAAACAGGGCATAACAGTGGAGTCATTCATTCAGGTCTTTACTACAAGCCAGGTAGCTATAAAGCAAAAAACTGCGTTGATGGCTACAACATGCTACTCGATTTCTGCAACGAAGAAGAAATTCCATATGAGCTATGCGGAAAAATTGTTGTTGCAACCAACAAAAGTCAAATGAGCGCGTTGAAAACGCTTTATGAACGCGGTGTAGCCAATGGGTTGAAAAATTTAAAAAAACTAAGACCTGAAGCACTAAAGGAATACGAGCCGCACGTAGCTGGAATTGCTGGCATTTTTGTTCCTCAAACCGGCATCATTGATTACAAACTGGTAGCTGATAAGTATGCCGAAAAATTCAAACATTTTGGAGGAGAAATTCATTCATCAAATAAGCTGATCAAGTTCAAAGAAGAGAAAGGATTCATCCATGTACACACTGAAAATCAACGGCTTACTACCAGGCTGGTTGTTAATTGCTCAGGACTTTATTCTGACAAAATAGCAAAGCTCACAGGTGCCAAAATTGATTATAAGATTGTTCCGTTTCGTGGGGAGTATTATAAAATCAAACCAGAAAAGGAATACCTTGTCAAAAACCTGATCTACCCTGTTCCTGATCCCAGTTTTCCTTTTTTGGGTGTTCACTTCACCCGCCACATCAATGGGGGAATCGAAGCTGGGCCCAACGCTGTTTTGGCATTCGCTCGGGAGGGTTATAAAAAATCACAAATCCATATGAAGGAATTGCTTGGAACGTTATTTTATCCAGGATTTTTGAGAGTAGCCCGCAAGTATTGGCGAACAGGCATGGGTGAAATGTATCGCTCCTACTCCAAAGCTGCATTTACTCGGGCTCTCAGGGAGTTAATCCCTGAAATTCAGAAAAAAGACCTAATAAAGGGTGGTTCTGGTGTTCGCGCGCAAGCGTGTGATCGAAAGGGTGGGCTTATTGATGATTTCCTTGTAGTGGAACATGATAAATTCATCAACATTGGGAATGCACCTTCACCTGCAGCTACCTCCTCCCTCGCTATAGGTGAACGTGTATCTCAAATGGTCGAGGAAAGACTTAACTAAGTAATGAAAAGCATATCCATATTCTGTGGTTCCAATAATGGAACAAGACCCATTTATTCTGAAAAGGCATATTCCCTTGGCAAAACAATGGCAGAACGGAATATTCGCGTTGTTTATGGAGGCGCAAAAATTGGACTGATGGGCAAGGTAGCCAAAGGTTCATTGGATTCAGGTGGCGAAGTATATGGAGTGATCCCGGGTTTTCTTCGAAGTAAGGAGGTTGCGCACCAGCACCTCACGAAGATGTTTGTAGTTGAAACCATGCATGAACGTAAAACGAAAATGCACAAGCTCTCCGATGGAATTATAACACTTCCGGGCGGTTTTGGTACCATGGAAGAGTTTTTTGAAATACTCACCTGGGGTCAACTTGGCTTACATTCAAAACCCATGGGATTGTTAAATATTGACGGATTTTATGATCCACTGGTTGATCAATTTGACGTGATGGTAAAGAATGAATTACTCAAACCGGTCAACCGGGAAATGGTTTTAATAAATGATGATATTGATGGGCTTCTTACCCAAATGGACAATTATCAACCACCTTCCGTTAAGAAATGGATCAGTACTGAGCGGACCTAATATCGCCTTTGTGACACACAGTCCGTGAAGAATGGTCAAGCAAAAGACGATTCGCTTTTTCAACAGAACTGGTTTCACCTACATTCTCGTTATTTGTAGTATGAAGTGAGCATGATGCTTAACTTCTTATTGAGATTTCAGATTGCTATAAGTTAAAATGTGAAGCAAATTGCCCTATTTAGAAATAAACACATGAAAAAATTAGTTATACTATTCATTTTTGTCATTTCACTGAGTGCCTGTGCACAGCAGGAAAAGAACACAAAGCCTACAGCAACTTCAAAAGCATCCAAAATTGATAAAATCGAAAAATCTGAAGCTGAGTGGAGGGCCGAGCTTACCGAGTTTGAATACTATGTTTTAAGGGAAAAAGGTACAGAACGTGCTTTTACCGGAGCTCTTCTAAGCAATAAACAAGAAGGTACATATGTCTGTGCAGCTTGTTCCCTGCCACTTTTTGAATCAAACACGAAGTTCAAATCAGGAACCGGGTGGCCTTCATTCTATCAGCCGATCAACGATGTGAATGTTGCTGAGGAAGATGATAGATCTTACGGAATGGTGAGAACAGAGGTCTTATGCGCTCGTTGTGATGGTCATTTAGGTCATGTTTTTCCCGACGGCCCACGGCCTACCGGATTGAGATATTGTATCAACTCCGCTTCGCTGAAGTTTGAGAAGGCGCTTGCTGAAAAATGATCTTGTCGAAGAACTTTTCAGCACTTAATTCTATATAAGAGTATTCCTGACCTGGTATCGTAAATCCCACATGCCCGCCATATTTAGGAGTTTCTAAATAAACATAAGGGTGATCTTCGATCTGAGTATACGGAAAACAACCAGGTCCTAACAGTGGATCATTCAAAGCATTGAGTATAAAAACAGGTTTATCGATATCTTTTAGATAATTTCTGCACGAAGAACTTTCATAGAATTCGTCAATGCTATCGAAATCATAAAGTTTCAAGGTTGTCTGCTCATGCAAAGCATCAAATGTCTTGATAGCATCCAGGTCAACACTTTGAAGTTCCGGATGTTTTTTTGCTTTTAACTCAATATTCTCCTTGATTTTTTTTAAAAAAACCCTGGAGTAGAAACCACCCAGGTTAGATTCTGCCGCATCAGAGGTATCCTTCAAAAGGCAAGAAACTGAAACGGTAAAAGCACCGAGCAGGCGTTCGTTGGTCTCGTACTCTCCAAAGTACTTAACCGCCTGACAACCTCCCATCGAGATGCCCAGCAAAACAATGCTATCATACTGATTTGATCCTAGTGCGTGATCTACTACTGCAGCAAGGTCGCCAGTTTCACCATGATGGTAAGATCTCGCAAGCCTATTCATTTCCCCCCCGCACCCACGACTGTTCCATGCCAGAATGTCCCACCCCCGTTCCGAAAAATATTTAGCCGGTCGCTTAATGTAATGACGGTCCGTACTGCCCTCTAATCCGTGACCAATGATCATCAGTCGTTGATTTTTATTCTTAATCCAATCGAGATCCAGGAAATCTCCATCTGAAAGTTCAAGGCGTTCACGATGGTACCGTATACCTTCTATTTTATTGAAAATTGAGGGTACAATTGTTTCGAAATGACGATTGAAGTAATACCATGGACGTTTACGGTACCCGGATTCTTGAATAATCGGCATACACCAATGTTAACGTATACAGCAAGAATTATCAATGATTTACATGAATTCCTTCGGTCAGTAGCTCTCTCTCAAAGCCTCGTTCAAAACAGGCAATATATCTTCCTCTTTAAAAGGTTTTGAAATGATCGCAAATGGGTTCGTACTTTGAACCTTTTGTATCAACCGCTGATCAGTATCTCCCATAAGATAAATGATCTTGGTCTCACTGTCATTGAGATTTGCCCTGGCAAGCTTTAACCCATTCTCGCCATTCTTGAGATAAACATCCAGGAAAACGATGTCCGGAGTTTGTGCACTAATGACATCCAATGCTTCTTTTTTATCTCTGGCTATAAAAACACTATTGATACCCATTCCTACAATCATCTCTTTTAGATCCAGGGCAATAAGTGGGTTGTCTTCAACAATGAGAATATTCATTTTTTATCTTGTTTGATATTCAAAAATGAATGGTTGCCAAATCGATTTCAATACCCAACCTCAGGCAATTTTTACATCTGATAAGTACCAACTCCAACACATAACACTATCTTTAGATCAATGCTTTCATTCATAGTGGCATTTGTTTTAGCTCTTGCAAAACCAGAGGTGGTTGAAGTCCGGATCTCAGAAGGATATTCTGATAATTTACCAGATACATGGACAGTTCCGGACAGTGCATCCGTATATCAGATTGGTAAGTCGTACTGGGCTGAAGTCAAAATTCAAGGATCATCAAACGAAAAGTGCATCATTCAAGGGGGCAACTGGTACATGCAAAACATCCAGTTCTACAACGCTCAAATGGAACAACTTGCGATTGGTAACTACATCCAGGTTGACCCTTCAACAGACGGATCAACCTTTTATCTTTTTTATACATTTCATGATTCAAAAGACCCCAACAATTTCACAATTACGGTTTCCAATACGGAAGATTTTCTAACCCGAAAGTTCAGAAAAGATGCATTCCAGGTTGGATTCACAACAACGCTGATTTTTGTGCTGCTTGTAACGACCTTTTTCATATTAAGAGGAAATGACAAAGTGTATCGGGATTACGCCTACTACATCGGATCAATCCTTATCTTCTTCTCCTATCAGTATGGCTTATGGGGAAATCAAAGTGAGATCCTCCGTTCAATTTCTCCCTCCTGGATGTGGATCTTCTCTGCCTCCCTGTCGTATGCCTATACGCTGTTTGCAAGGTCCTTTCTTGACATGAAAGAAAAGGACCCGTTTAACTACCGTTGGACGGGTTATGGACTGAAGTTTATTTGGGGAGTCGTGATCGTAGAATCCGCCTCGTTGATCCTCAATTATGACATTCTTCACGAAGTGTGGTACAAGTCGATTGTTATCACCTGCGAGTTGGTATTGATGATCGTTTTCCTATATCGCATTGCGATCATGAGAACCATCATTAGCAACATTTTTACAATAGGGGCATTCGTCTTGCTTTTAACCTCAATGACAGGTCAGATCGCGTCCACATTTAAGATCGCCTATGAAACGAATACATTCGTTCAAATAGGACTACTGCTTGATGTCTTTATCCTATCAATTGGTATTGCAGTTAAAGTCGGCCTCATACAAAAATCAAGAGAGGAAGCTCAAGCCAACCTTATTGATCAATTACAGATAAATGAAAAATTTCAACAGGAGTACACGGAAAATCTCGAGCAACAAGTAAAAGAAAGAACAGTAGATCTGGACAAAAGGAACCTTGAAAATGAAACGCTACTGAAAGAGGTACACCACAGAGTAAAAAACAATTTACAAATGATAACGAGTCTTCTGAATATGCAGCAACGACGGCTTAAGGCCGAAGCAGAGAAAAATGCTTTGGCTCAGACCAAAAACCGGGTCAAATCAATAGGTCTAATTCATGAACACCTATACAAGCATGAGAATTTTTCAAAGATCAATCTAAAAGAATACACAAGTGAACTTTTGGATATTTTGATAATGTCACTTCACAAAGGCTCTGAAATAAATACTTCATTAAATGTGCAGGAGCTAAAGGTGGATATAGAAACTGCAATTCCAATTGGTCTGATATTGAACGAACTTATTACCAATAGTATCAAGTATGCTTTCAACGAAATTCAAGATCCGTTCCTCTCAGTGGAAATTGCAGAAAACAAAAATAAATTGGTAATAATGGTCCGGGACAATGGTTGTGGAATGAGTCATAAAGAAAACAAATCTGGATTTGGACATTCGATCATAAATACTTTACTTGACAGCATGTCAGGGAAAATGGAGGCCAAAAATGTCGAAAATGGGTTTCATACATGGATAGAAATAGAGGACTACCAACTAGGAAATAATACGTCGAAAGTTTGAAAATAAAAGTTCTGATCATCGAGGACAACCCGATAACTGCCCAAGATCTTAGTGAGATAATCTCAGATCAAGGCATGACCGTTTGTGCGATTGCTAAAACCAAAGCAGAAGCAAAGGAAGCCATGAAAAGAACTGAACCTGATATACTTCTTGTTGACATCAATCTTAAAGATGGGGAAGACGGGGTTGATTTTGTTGAAGAAGTCTCAATTGTCAACAGGACCCCTGTAATCTACCTTACGGCAAATTCGGATAAAGCTACTGTTGACAGGGCGTTTAAGACCAAACCTGCCTCTTTCCTCACCAAACCATATGATGATAAAGATGTTCTTATTGCAATTGAATTGGCATTTAATAATCATTGCAATAGTGTGCTTGTGAGTGAACTACCAAACACTCCATTCATTTTCTTGAAGAATGGGAAGAAATTTGAAAAGGTCCCTATCGAAAATATCAATTACCTTCAGGCTGAGGGTAGTTACAGCAAATTTGTAACAAAGGATAAGGAATACTTTCTATCAGGTAATCTCAACAACATCTCCAATAAGCTTCAAAATCCCTCCTTTCTTAGAATCCATCGATCTTATGTAGTAAACATCGACAACATCACCGGACTGGACAGTGACTATGTTTTTATTGGAGACAAAAACATTCCTATCAGCAGGAGTTACAAGGAAGAAGTCAACCGAATTCTCAGAAGGATCTCATAAAAAAAGCGACACGAAGGCCGCTTTCTTTAGCTTTAAATCGATTGATAATCAATCTTCAGTTTCATCAGAGAAAATAAAACTAGCATTATAAGTTCCCGTAAGAGTTTTTCCTCCGGAAAATTGAAGGTCATATGTGATAGTGAAGTTAGTTGGTCCACTTCCTGACACTGTTACAGTTCCCCCGGTAGCTTCAAATTCAGTATAAACAGGATCTCCGTCAGCATCTACAGTTCCTGTTGGTATGTATGCTTCGGCCGCAGAGAAAAAATAATTTCCTTCTATAGAAGCAAGTATATCTGACTGAGATTCCGTGATGAAACTGAAGGTACCTACCTCAAAGCTCGTAGTCGTTGGTGAGAACAATTCTACATACACCCCAAATGTGGCATTGGTTGCATTATATTCAATATCGTCAAATTCATCGGTAAATTGTTGAAATGCTACATCTGCAATCGTGAAATCATAGTTGTAGTGCGTATCACTATTGGAATTATCAGCAGGACTTCCAGATCCGTAATCCTCAATCAGACCTCCGACCATCGTATAGGTCTTCCCATCAAATGAAATTTGATTGGTCACAAGGTCATCCGAGTCATCTTTGGAGCAAGAAGATAGAAAAGATATAACAATCACTCCTAGAGCGAGTGTTAGCATTTTTGAATATTTCATTTTCATTCAGCTTTATTAGATTATGATCCAAAAAAACTGTTGTTTAATGGCGCTTCAAACAGGGACTTTGTGACCAACAGAATCAGTTTGTGAATTGCACTTTTTCTTGCTGAATGATTTAATTAAAAAAGGCATCCGTCCTTGACAGATGCCCATGCCCGACTTCAATATCGGAGCCGCCTTAGTTTGTCTTGATAATCTTATCCGAATGAATCAGTTGATTTTCATGGAAAAGCTTGAGTATGTATTGTCCCTCCCTGAGCGACTTCAGGTTGAGAGGTTGGTTTCTTTCGACTTCCTGTCTGAGCGCCATTTTGCCATCAAGGCTAAACAATTCAGCTGTTAAAGGTTTATCAAAATCAATATTCAATTGATGTTGTACAGGATTGGGATACGTCCGGATTTCAAATTCGTCTCCTACCCCAAGAGCAACGGGCTCATCGATATAAATGTACGCTTCTGATTCTTCACTTGGACAAGTCAGATTAAACCCGCTAAACGAGCCTATTAGCGTATAGCTTCCGGGGCCAAACTGATTCAGTGTTATACTACTGGCATTGCTACTAGAAAGTACAGAATTTCCATCGCGAAACCATTCGTAATGGTTGTACGAATTACTTGAGGACAAGCGAACACTATTTGGATCACTCTCATCTGGGGTTATCTCAGGTTTTGGTACTACGATAACACTCAGGTTGATATTTAATGATGTAAAACCCTCACATAATCCATTGACAACACATTTGTAACTATTTCCATTCATGGAGCCAGGAACCTCACTCAACGTCAATGTAGGAGAATTAGCTCCAGAGTAAATGCCTCCATCTGTGATAGGCTGATCGTTCTCCATCCATTGGTAGGTGAGAAATTTACCTCTCGCTTCCACCACGAACGAAGCATCCTCTCCTTCACAAACCTGAGCAAATGTTGGCTGACCGGTAGCTGTAACTTCGTTCACATTAAGAGTGGCAACAAAGCTTTCCGCAAAAAGAACATTCCTGCATGGAGATTTTGCACGCACCCTGCACTTAAATTGATAGCCATCAAAGTCGGTATTAGAAAAACCACCTACGCTACTCGTTAGCGTTGATGTCCTTTGTCCGCCAAAAAAAGAACTGTTATTAACGGCTGAAAAATTCTCTCCATTATCAAAGGACCAAAGCCATTCGTATTCCATATCTTCATCCCCTACAGCCGTCACTGAAAAAGATACTTGTTCTCGTAGGCAAATTGATTGCGACTCTGGTGAAGATGTTATGACCGGCTGCTTTATAATTGTTAAGGTAGACGGATCAGTGACGACCTCAGTGACACATCCATCAATCTTCAACCGATACCGGTTCCCGCTCATCGAAACAGTGGGCGAGTTAATGATCAAAATCCTTGTATTTGTTCCTGTGAATGTTTCTCCATCATCAATATCAACAAATACATCGAAGCCTGCAAATGCCTCCTGCCATTGATATGAATGAATGGCGGAAACAAAATTGGATGGAGTTGGACCAAATAATCGCACCAGTTCCTGACCATCGCATACCGTCACATCGTTTATCTCCGGCCGATTAAAAGAGGGTGTTCTGTTCACAATGAGTTGGGGTGTACTCGAGTTTAGACTGCACGCTCCGCTGGACACAACACACCTGTATATTCTGTTGTTAAAAGCTGTGGTAGCTCCGGTAATCTGAAGTGTCTCCCCTGAAGCAAAGTAAGTGGCATCGTTCGTGATATCGACAAATGTATTTCCAATACGTTCCTGCCATTGATAGCCCAGATTTTCTCCCGTAGCTGTTACTTTGAAAGTGGCGTCTCCGCCCTCACAAATCCTGGTGGTCATGGGCTGCTGAGTGATCACAGGTCTTTCATCGATCATCCACGTGGTGACATCTGAATACACTGGTGATGCACATGCACCTATTTCAAGCCTGTATTGAAACCCATTCAGCGCAGTCGTACCTCCTGTTATACTCAGTCGTCTTGTTTTTGTTCCTGAGTAAGGCGCCTCTTCAGTAAGGTCAACAAATCCAGTTCCATCGTCAACTTGCCATTGATAAGATTCTATACCGGAGTTACCGGTGGTTACATTAAATGAAAAATCCACACCAGAACCTGTATCACAAAGTCCAGACGGCATTAGCGGTGTTATAATATCTGTTGGTACCTCATGTATACTTAGTAGTTTAACAGCTTTTGTTGTTGCAGAGCAGCTTCCAAGCGTAACCACACATTGTAACTGAACATATTTCGTTCCATCGGTTTCGGTCAAATAGATCTCCGGCAGCGTTTCGTCGGCGCCTGTAATGTTTAGGGTAGGTGTTGTAGTTCCCGAGAACACGGCATTATCTGTCAGATCGCTGTAAACAAACCCTGAACTTGATCGATACCTCCACTGATATGTAGGAGTTCCACTACTAGCGGATGCGGCCACTGTGAAAGTCGCATCACCCGACTCGCAAACTGAGAATCGTTCGTGCTCTTCCTCGATTATCGGTGTCTCGTTCACAGTCAATGTAGCTTCTCCGGTAAAAGCTTCATTGGAACACCGTAAAAGTTTCATTCTGAATTTGTAACCATTATTTTCAAAGGTGGGAGTAAACTTTAAGGTTGTTGAAGTTGAACCAGACACCTTGTTTTCCCCACCGTCTTCTATATCAACAAAACCGTTTCCATCATTCACCTGCCACTGCCTGCTGCCATTTAACCCCACATCACCACCGCTAAAAAAGATCGCTTCGAATCCAGCACATCGGGTTGCATCCAGGGGATCCGTACCGACAGTAATATCATCACTCATAGCTATTGCATTCACCTTGTTTGTTGTATTTGTTCCTGCCGCTGATGTCACGGTCAGTGTGACGTCATAATCTCCTTTCACATTATAAACGACTTCAGGATTCTGATCTGATGAGGAGGCAGGAGTACCACCGGGAAATGTCCAGTTCCATGAAGTGACTGTGCTACTGCTAGTGGAAAGATCTGTAAATGTGACCGTTTCACCTTCACATGGAGAGGGGTTGGATACTGAAAACTGGGGTGCCGGATCAGATAATTTCCACACACCATAATTATCTCCGTACATAATATTCGTTCCGTTTGCATAAAAAGTTCTTGGTCTCTGCACAACAGAACCTCTGTCCGGCTCAAGTCTCCAGTTAAATATTCCGCCATCCCACGAATAAATATTACTATCAACAGTATTACCAATGTAGATCCTACCCTGAAAAACAGTCATCGCACTTATCCTGTTGTTGAACGGGGTAGACTGAAAGGGAGCTGAAAAGGAAGTACCATTCCATTCAACGAGATGATTGGACACATTGGTAGATGCGCCTATGAAGGAAATGTTGTAGTATCTGCTAAATGTACCTCCAATATATAATTTGCCATCGAATACCTCCATCGAAAGGATATCTACCTGACCATTATTAAAGCCACCTACTCCTCCACCACCTTCTATTGCATTTCCTACAAGATATTCCCAGGTTGTTCCATTCCATGTAGCCACGTTTTGAACCAGCTCGCCTCCAGCATCTGTAAACTTCCCTCCCACAAAAAGTTCACCGTTGTAAACAACCATGGATGTAACCTGATCCGGCTCTTCACTTCCATTTGTTGCCATAGAAATACCGGTACCCACAGCTTCCCATGAAGCTCCGCTCCACGCAGCAATGCCGTTTACTCCCGCCGCACCTAACTCCGTAAACCTTCCTCCTGCATAGAGTTTTCCGTCATAGACAGTTAACTCCTGAATTCTTATGTCTGATCCTGTTATGTTGCCATTTCCGACTTGTACCCACCTTCCATTGGTGGCGTCCCATTTCGCAACATGGTTGAACGGGGGATCCACACCGTTATCCATGGTGAAGGTACCTCCAATGTATAATTCGCCATTGTATTCCGCTATTGCTAAAACTCTTGTACTCTCTGGAAATTGATTGCTTTCAAATCCAGATCCAACTTCAGACCAACTACCACCGGATAGTTTGAATACTTTAGCTGTGTAAGAATCCGGTACATTAAACGTACCGTTAAAAATGTATCCAACCGCATACAAATCACCATTGAACTGAGTGATCTCATTGTAGCTATTGGCAGAATGTGATGGGAGTCCGTTGCCCGCATCCAACCAGTTTTGGGCAAATGAACCGTTCATAAATAGTAAAACGGTTAAGAATAGTAACATTTTTTTCATGGTGTGACTTTTTAAATTTTCAGATTTATTTTTTGGTGGTTGAATATTGATGACATCAAGCTTTGAAAGTAACCCTCCCGAAAAAATCGGGAGAGCACTTTCAGGCTACCTTAAGTCTCCAAAGCTGAACGAATAGCCTATGAAGTACTTTGAGTAAGTAGCTATCCAAAGAGTCGAAATCATCACTAATCAGATACATCTATGTAGGTAACTCTTAGGTTTCCCTTCAAATTCATCAATCGGGCAAGCCCCTTCTTTTTGCTATTTGGATCCTCTTCCGGAATAAATTCATAGAGCAAAATTTTGCCTGGAACATTGGAAGGAATAACACGAGTGTTAACTAGTTTCGATCGGTAATCAAAAGGATCGTGCGAACGTTTTTGGGTAAATTCATTCACTAAATCTGCACCAGTTTTTTTGGCAGATTTCTTTGCAAGCTTGCCGAGACCACCAAACTTACTCATCATCCCATCCATAATCTCCCGGGTAAGTTTTAACTCGGCATTGGAAATTTCAATGGATAATGTGTCCAGTGTTGGTGAGTTGAGTTTCGTGAAATACAACTGCTCCTTGGCTTGAAGCTCATATCTTGCTACACTTACCAAATACTTATCGTTACCTTTATTTATCGTAAAACGGTAAGGGAAATATCCATTGTTGTTCAGAATGTTTGCTACATTAAGTGTTTGCTTGTGACTCTTGTAAGGTTCCTGGTCTTTTTCCGTTGAGTTTTTGACAACAGTGATACATTCTGCTTCATCCTTTTTTCTGATACCTGTGAATTCTGCATCAGCGGAAAAATCCATCAGCGCATAGTCAACAACAGTCACAGCCTGGTCCTTATTGCTGCTGGTAAAACTTCCAATTTTAGCCATCGTACTTTTTCCCTTATCACCTGCAAGATCTGCATCTCCATACCTGTAGTTTTCTCCAATCAGGGTAAATGAACCATCATCATTCACTACAATATCGTGCATGAATGTCCTGGTACTTCCACCGAAAAAACCTGAAGTCCCTTCATCTTTCAATTGATCTTTTACCTGCTTCCATTCAATAAATGAAAACTTAGCCTGTCCATCCTTGCTAATATTTGAAGCAAAAAAACCATTGGAGTTTTCTCCCTTTGTCCTGTTCCCGTTAAAATACATACCTCCGGTAATCACCCCTCCTTCTTTAGATGGCTTGATAAAAGTGGCAAATCCTGAAGCATTGGTTTCGGGATCTTTCAACTGTACCTTGAATTTTAGCTCTCCGGTCTCTAAATCGTATGAAGCAAGGTGGTACTCAAAATAGTCGGTAACATCAGGTGTGAAAAACTCAAGTACGTAGACCTGGTTTCCGGAAATGAAGAAATCGACAGGATACAGCTTTTTCTTATCAGGAACGGTAATCGTTGAATATTTCATTTCAAGATTAGCGTCATACCGCTCAACACTATACCCTATCTTCTTTTCTTTCAAGTAGTTGATCACCACAAAATCTGACCCCTCATACGGTAAAATTGCAGCAGGCTTTTCAAGTAACCTGCGCAAAACTTTGTCGAATTCTTTAGTGGCTATCACATTCCCTTCCTTATCTACCACTGTAAAGGTTCTGGTTCTTTTGATGTTACTACTTGTGATTACCATGAATTTTCCATCGCTGTAACCAACATTTTCCACAGCTTCAGTTTCTCTTACCTGGACAGCAAAATCCATTGTTACTTTCAAGTCGTTATCTAACAGTGATAAGTGAACCTTTTGGGTAGCGCGCTTACCATCAATGATGGTCTCCATGTATTGTACATAGTAGCCGCTGTTACCAACTTTTCTCAATCCTTTAAATCCAGCTTTCGTAACACCTTCCAAATCGATCGATTGTGAGAAAGTCTGAAAAAGGATTAGAAACGATAACACTGAAACACTGATCCACTTTGGTACTGAATTGAACCATTCAGTTGCATCAAGATAGTTATTCATAATTGTCAGCTTTAGAGTAAAAAATTTTCATCTAAAGTGACCAGGAGATTTAGGCTTTAAAAAAACCTCTTTGCAGGGAGTGCTTTGGGTTTGTGAGTAACGTTTTTCTTTTGTGAACTAACTGGCAAATATTACCTCTTCAATAAATTTTTCTGCAGCATACTCCATATAGCTGATATCTTTGATTTTAGTTGTAAACCCTACATGCCCACCTTTTTCAGGCATTTCCAAATGAATAAGATTACTGTTTTTGGCGAGTTCAACGGGGTAACACTTCTCACCTAACATCGGATCATTCTTTGCATTAACAATCAAAATCGGAACTGTGATCTTATCTAAAAATTGATCACTGGTTATTTTGTTATAAAAGTCGTCGGTATCCTTATATCCCGGGAACAATCTCAGTGTAAATCGCTCATCAAATTCCGGAAACGTTTTTACAGCATCAATTCCATCAATATCGAGTTCCATCAGTCTGGATTTCTCAACAATCTTTTCTTTTAGTTTTTTGATAAATCTCCGCTCATACATTTGATTTCCACTAAGCCTCAATTGTTCAGCGCTATCTTTAACATTGCAAGGGACAGAGAAAGAAATTGCTCCTTTAATGCGGTTATCGATCTCACGTTCTCCCAAATATTTCTGCTGCATCCCTCCTCCCATTGAGTATCCGATCAAGACCACCTCATCATATTCGTTGCTCAAGCCCTTGTCAATAACACTCGAAATATCTTCAGTAGCTCCATGATGATAAAACCGTGGAAGGCGATTCATTTCCCCACTACAACTCCTGTTATTCCATGCTAAAATATCCCAGCCCTTTTTTGAAAAATACTTTGCAGGACGTTGAATGTAATGCCTCTCTGAGCTCCCTTCCAGACCATGGCTGAGGATGAGCAATCGTTTGTTGCCGTTTCTTATCCAATCCAAATCGAGGAAATCACCATCTTCCAATTCAAGCCGTTCCCGTTCATATTCAATACCTTTCACCTTATAAAAAAGTGAGGGAATAATTGTCTCCATATGAGCATTAAAAAGGTACCAGGCAGTATTATTATAATTTGATTTTTGAATGGGCACTGTCGGCTCAATTTTTGCTTATCAAAATGCTTTAATATTGCGCCAATTTAAGTCACTGAATGAAATTAAGGACAACATTCTCTTTACTTGTTGCGACATTTTTCTTCTATTCCAAAGGTCAGACCATTTCAATAAAAGACGAATCTACTAACAAGCCCATCTCTGATGTTTTCATTTATCATGAGAACAAGTCGGACTTTGCTTATTCCGATGAAAGAGGCAGTGCTGATATTTCGAAGTTTCCAAGTGGATTGATCTTCATTCAGCATCCTTCCTATTATGAAAAGTCATTGGCATATGTTGGCTCTGGCATAGAGGTCCTCATGACAGAAAAAATCGTCACATTTTCAGAAGTTGTTATATCAGCAAACAAATGGGAACAGGAGGAAGAAAGTGTTTCCCAAAAAATACTGTCTGTCAACAGAAAGTCGATTGAGTTTCAAAGTCCACAGACGGCTGCAGACATGTTGGCTGGAACAGGGCAGGTTTTTGTACAAAAAAGTCAGTTAGGTGGTGGAAGTCCCAAAATCAGAGGTTTTGCAGCCAATTCGGTCCTTCTAGTGGTGGATGGTGTACGAATGAATAATGCTATTTTCAGAAGTGGAAATCTCCAAAACATTATAAACATTGATCCTAATGCGCTCGAAAGTTCTGAGGTAATCTTCGGTCCTGGATCCGTTATTTACGGAAGTGATGCTCTCGGTGGAGTGATGGATTTTCATACAATTGAGCCAAAATGGGCTACTGGTCAAAACCAAAACCTCTCAGGAAATGTGATGACAAGGTACTCTTCAGCTGCCAAAGAAAAAACAAGCCATATTGACCTGTCAATATCCAAGCAGAAATTCACATTTTTCCATTCTACTACATTTTCATCTTTTGATGACTTAAGAGCCGGAGGAAACAGGATTGGTGGATACAAAGGTGAGTTTGAAAGACGCTTTTATGTAAAACGAGTGAATGGATCAGACCAGCTCATTCGAAACGCTGACATCAATGTCCAGAAGTTTTCAGGGTATGATCTTTTCAGTACAGTCTCCAAGTTCAAAGTTAGATTGGGAGATAAAGCGGATCTTGGATATGGATTATACTTCAGTACAACTACAGATATTCCAAGATACGACAACCTGACTGAAACAATTGGCTCAACTGATTCATTGCAAGCTGCAGAGTGGTACTATGGACCTCAGAAATGGCAAATGCACAATCTAAAATTGAACTATTACGGTTCAGGTAAGATCTTTGATCAAGCCAAAATCACTCTAGCTTATCAGAAATTCGATGAGAGTCGGAACGACAGAGATTTTGGTGATGATAGGTTACGGACTCAAAAGGAAAAAGTCAACATGTATTCCATGTCTTTTGATTTCGATAAGGAATTCGAAAAATCAAACATCTATTATGGTTTTGATTTTTTCTACAATGATATCAGTTCGATGGCCTTCAGACGAAATCTGGAAACAAACCAAATTACTTCTACAGCAAGCCGATATCCGGATGGTGGAAGTGAGTTTTATTCTACCGCTGTTTATGCCAGTTTAGTGCATAATCTTTCCGACAAACTTGTACTCAATGGTGGAGCAAGGCTAAATATCATCAATCTTTCCGCCACAACAACAGATTCCACCGCATTGTCTAATAATGCAGCCACGATTTCTATTAACAATGCCTCAGTGAACGGGTCCCTAGGTCTGGCATGGAATCCTACTCAAGAATACAAATTGAGCTATAATATTTCTACTGGCTTCCGCTCTCCAAACATAGATGATATAGGAAAATTATTTGAAGTGGGCAATAGTATAACTGTTCCAAATCCAGGTTTGAACCCTGAATATTCAATTAGTAACGAAATCTCAATTGAGAGAAAATCCAATAGATCCGTCTTACGTTTGGTTGGTTTTTACAGTAGGCTGTTTGATGCAATTGTAGATGGGCCGTTCACAATAAATGGAAGTAGTCAATTGAATGGTCTGGATGTTTTTGCAAAAGTGAATGCAGCTAAAGCAAATATTTATGGCGGAAGTCTTGTGTTTCAGGCAGAAGTTTCAGAATCCTTTGCTGTTGAAAAGAGCATTACAATAACCGAAGGGGAAGATGTTACAAACGATGAGCCTCTTCGACATGCTACTCCCGTATTTGGGAAATTCACGCTGATCTACAAGAAGAAAAAATTTAGATCCACTTTTTTCATTGATTATAACGGCAATAAAAAGCCTGAAAATATACCAACTTCAGAGTTTGATAGAAAACCGTATCTCTATACAGCAGAAGGTACTCCAGGATGGTACACATTCAACCTTAGAAGCAGCTATCAGATCAATGAATTTCTTAAGGCAAATGTGGCTATAGAGAACATTTTGGATCAACATTATCGACCTTATACTTCAGGCATTAGTGCACCGGGAAGGAATTTTCTTATCTCTGTTAAAGCTGCTATCTAGTCTTTGGTCTTAAGTCGAAAACTCTCGAAATATTAAATCCATAATGGATATCTCCATCAAAGAAGTTATCCGTTGTTCCACCGATAAACCCCTGCTCATTCATCTGCACAGCATTGGTCAAATGTAGTTGAAACACATGGCCCCCTGTTTCAATATCAACTCCTATTGCAAATGAATTTTCAAACGTGTCTGAAAATTCAGTTAGCTGAGGATAGTACTCTGCGTTGATCGCCACACGATTGGTAACTTTATATCTACCACCTAATCCTAGTGCGAAAAGAAGATTCGCATCTCTTCGTGTTGGGACCAGGTTACGTTGAATGACAATTGGCATCAATTGCAAACTTAGATTTGAATTGAACTTTCTTGCAACAAGTAATTGCCCTGAATATGTGTTCCTGTCCACTCCGTCTAAACCCTCCCGCTTAACTGTTTTTCTTGTCAGGCTGCCAAAGCCAGTTATCGTAACAGGAAAAGTATTTGATTGCCTTAATAATCTATACTTAAGGAAAGTATCAATTACTTTCTCAAAAGAAGCTCGACCTAATCCAATATTAAGGTTATCCGTTAATCCGTACTCGAGAGCCAATCGAATGCTGGAATTATCCAAGCCCCAAAACTGTTCATAACCTGAATTCAGCGTTCCAAACCTATGGCTAATGATGAATTCCAAAACTCCTTTAGAACGAACTTCGACCGAGTGTCCATTGACAAGTCGTGTGCTTTTAAAGGTGGCACTCACATATTCTTCACCTTGAGTATCTCCTTCTAATAACTCAAGCAATTCATCTTGGGCGAATGCAGAAAATGAAAGTATAAATAAGACGAATACAAGTTTAATTCTGTACATATGGTTGATATTGAAATGAAATAGTGACTTCTACTACCTCCGCTATATTGTAAAATAAAGCTTTTGGTATTTTGATTTTATAATCTTTCAACTCGATAGGAAAAACGGATGATATCGTTACGCCATCCTCGCTATAGTTAATTGTTCCTTCTATTGAAACCCGTTGTTCCACACCATGAATTGACATCTCTCCATTTGCTACAACCAAGGCCTCCCCTTTCCCTACATCCCAATTCTCAATTTTTCCTTTAAAAATTGCTTTGGGGTATTTATCTGTCTCAAGGTAATTCTCATTAAAATGTTCCTTCATTAACTCTTTTTTGAAAGAAAAACTCTTTATCGGAACCACAAACACGAAGCTCTTTGATTCCACATCAATGATGCTAGTGGCTTCCGTATTTATCGCCTCAATGTCCTCAATCGGAGCTTTAGAGAAGAATCGAATATTGGATTCTTGAGACTTGAATTTCTGAGCACTGGCTTGAAAGCCAATGATTCCCGCTACCAGAATTATAAGTAATTTCTTCATCTATTTAATTGTTCTTAGCACCATCATCTACCCAGCACGCGATAAGCTCTATCTGTTCGTCGGTCAAAGTCAACCCTGAAGAAGGCTCAGGCATAGAACGATCGCCCGTTTTCATTTTTATGTCTTCTGCTTGATTTTGAACATTGGTAAACATCGTCCAGTTTGGAATCGATGAGTCGTCCCCGTTGTGACACCCGCTTATTGCACAATTTGTATCAATAATTGGTTTAATATCACTTGACCAGCTCGTTCCTGAGCTTACAATAACAGACTTAGTTGCTGTACATCCCTCACCATCAACCACGACAACAGAATGACTTCCATTTGAAACACCATTGAACTCACCAGAGGTCTGAGAAGAGCCTCCGTCCAAAGCAAATGTGTAGTTACTATCTCCCCCTACAGCTGAGGCCATTATCGTTCCGGTGGCATTTCCACATTCTGCATCTGATGTTTCAAGCGTTACCGTTATTCCATCCTGGCCAGCAGAAAGAGTGAAAGTAGTAGTAGCCGTACAACCATTATCGTCCCGAATAGTAATCGTGTAATCACCTGCCGCTACATCAGAAAAAGTAGACGACGACTGAAAAGTGACACCGTCAATGCTAAATTCATAAGGAGTAGTTCCTCCCGATCCTGTAACCTCAATGCTCCCTTCTGTAACACAATTGGGTTCCGTCTGATCTGAAACCGTTACCGCTATATCAGATTGCGTACAATCTACATCAGGCTCTTCCGAATTATCAGAGCAGCTGATTAGAATTGCCAATGAAGCGGCTAGAGAAATTAAAAAAAACTTTTTCATAGTATACTATTTTCCTTTAAATCAATACTTAATTATCAGGTGCTCCATCATCAATCCAACATACGATTTGCTCCACTTCAGATTGTTCAAGCCCCGGTCGATCTGACGGTGGCATTGAACCTTCGGTTATTCTCACTTTAATTCTTTGAGCAGCAGTCATTATATCTACGCTCTCACGGAGGTCAGGCGATCTTGAACCATCATGACAACCTGTAACAGCACAGTTTGCCAAAATGAGAGGAAAGACATCTGCAGCAAATGACACCTTCGATATCACTAAAACATTTCGTTCTGAATGGCAGCCTTCAACATCTGTCACAGAAACTGTATTTGGTCCATTAGAAACCTCACTGAAAACATTCGATGCTTGTGCACCACCACCATTTAGTGTAAACATATAAGGTTCTGTACCACCAGTAACAGATGCGGTTACAGTTCCATTCGGTAGGTCACAATCCGGACTTGTAAAAGTCAACGACAGTGAGATAGATCTATCAGTCCCTTCCAATACTACATCTGAATTTGCAACACATCCATTGGCATCTTTTACTGAAATGGTATATGCTCCTGCAAATAAATTATTTAGCGTACCACTTCCCTGGAAATTAACACCATCTGAACTATAGAGATACGGAGGGTTGCCGCCGAAACCCTGGACTGTAAGGGTTCCGGGATTACTACAATCAGCATCCGTTTGATCAATAATTGATAGACGTAACTGAGATTTGGAACAATCAATTGCAGGTTCCTCAGAACTGGAACAGCCAAACCAAAAAATATTGGCCGCCAATAAAACCCTTAATAGAAGCGAACTAAGTTTCATCCTTGTCAATTAATGGAACAAATCTTACTGGTTGATTTTTGTAAGGTTTAGATATATAGAACGCCTTACGGTTACAAAACAAGTACGTTTTTGTCTAAAATAAGTGTATTGTGGTAGACAAAGGGTAGACGATAAGGTCTTAATCAGTAGTTGAATTCGGCTTCCCTGGACTTCACTATCTCCCATGTATGGTCAGAAAGAAGTCTTACTTCTGCTTCAAAAGATTCATAGGGGAAGTTATTACCCCATTCATTGGGACTTATCATGGATAGTAAATCAGTATTATTCTCTTTTCTATATAGAAAATAAATCTTTCCAATTACCGGCTGGAATGGTACCGTTGCTTCATAAATCCTTTCAGAAACTTCCACTCTCTTTTTTAGATACTTTGCTTGCTCAATTAACGTTTGCATTTGCTCATAAAGCTGGCGGAATTGCCGATCGGTTTGATCCTGCATAGCTGCAACAGCAGTACCTTTGATTCGTCCCTTGTCTTCCGGTTTAATAATAGCACTTCCTGCATGATGGGCATACTCAATTAAGCCAGGTAGATCCGTGATCTTCTCTTTTTCTTTCTCAAGGTCAATCTTAGAGATGTCGACCTTGTTTTTCATTTTGTCTTCTCTGTTTTCGTTTTTTCTCCCGGCCATACTGTTCTTCTGTTGAAATCGACGATAATCAAAATGATTATAATTAAAAAAATAAGTGAACCAATCAAAAAATTTCGTTTTGACCTTGTCATATACTATTCTTGAACTTCAAAGTTGTAAAATAGTTTAAACAAAATCCATGAACATTGACGGCAAGATCCTTGAAAAGTTTGAAACCCAGGAAATCAAGGAATCATTTAGGAAGAGAGAATTCATTTTGGAATATGCGGAAAACCCACAATATCCGGAGTTTTTGAAGTTCGAATTGATCCAGTCCAATTGCGAACAACTTGATCCCTTTCAACAAGGAGATGAAGTGTCTGTCAGCTTTAATTTAAAAGGGAGAAAATGGACAGATCCAAAGGGAGAAACCAAGTACTTCAATAGTTTACAAGCATGGAGAATCGAAAAGAAGTCCACGTCCACAGCCGAGGAACAGGCCCCTAACACGGAATGGATGAAGGAAGACTTTTCTCAGGATGACGACTTACCTTTTTAGTCGTTTCTTTTCTTCCTGAAGGTAATTGGAATGTATTGTTCTGTTGGAAGACCAATGTGCGCAAGGTCCCAGCTCTTATCATAGCCGTTCACCATTTGGCGAATACATTCTACCCGATCTTCTGTTGGATAAGGACAATCGTCCCAGTGAAATATTTCGACTCTGTAGTGATATTGCTTTTTGATCCCGTTGACCCTTACTTCAACTTCAATATCTTGTTCTTCGTTTAATTGAGGTATTTCAATCCCAATGATTCCCATATCTATTATTTTTTTTACTATTGAGTACCAAATAGCGTACCCAAACTTGTAACCAACTATTTTTCAATACGTTAGGATTATTCCCAATGAAAGAATTAGCCCAATTTCGGACACTTTGCTGTTCAAATTCACCCATAATTTTAGGTATTATAGGCCTTTTACTAATAAATTCAAGTTGCACCCGGTCCCCTGAAAACAGACCTTCTCCTTTACGTTCTGATAGTGCCACAATTGGAACCAATGTGGTCCGAATACAATATAGCAGCCCGAGTGTTAAAGGAAGAAAGATTTTTGGTTATGGAGATGATTTTCTTGTCCCCTATGGGAAAATATGGAGAACAGGGGCAAATGAAGCAACGGCATTTTCTACAGAACAAGATATCATAATTGACACATTCTTATTGCCAAAAGGGAA
>JANQEC010000038.1 GCA_028278585.1 Cyclobacteriaceae bacterium
AAAAGGCATCGATTCTTCTAATAGGAACTATGAATGATCGGTGAATTCTCAGAAAACAGTCTTCGGGAAGTTTTTGCTCTAAGTAGCTGATCTTTTGCAGAGAGACAATTTCATTTCCATCGATAGTTCTGATTCTCACATAATCTTTTAGACTTTCGATATAACTGATCTCATCTAAATACACCTTGATCATTTTTCTATCCGCCTTGAGAAACAGGTAAGGTCTGTCTTCCTGGATCGGCTCACCAGAATCTTCTAGTGGTATGGAATTATCATTATCGAGGACCTTATTTATTGCCATTAAAAACCGATCAAAAGCAATAGGTTTTAGTAAGTAGTCAACCACATTGAGTTCGTAGCTCTCAACTGCGTATTCTCTGTAGGCTGTTGTGAAAATCACTTTTGGTGCAGGATTTATAACTTTTAGAAACTCAATTCCTGTCAGTTTTGGCATTTGTATATCCAGAAAAAGAAGATCCATTTGTTGCTTCTTTAAAATATCAAACGCGCTGACAGCATTCGTGCACGTAGCAACTAATTCCAGCGATTCAACTTTATCTATATATGATTCGAGAACTTCACCAGCAAGGGGCTCATCATCCACGATCATGCATTTAATTGACATCAAATCTTGATTTTTAAAATAACCAGGAATGAATCCGTCTCATCGTGTAGGTCCAGCTCATGGTTTTCTTCATAAAGTAACTCAAGCCTCCTCTTCACATTATTCAGGCCGATTCCTTCCTTATATTCGAAGCGATCTTCACTTCCACCATTCTTACTTTTACTGTTTTCTACCTTTAGGGTTAGGGTTTCATGCTTTAATTCCAGATCAATGTTTACCCAGGACTCGTCCAGCTCTTCACTCACCCCATGTTTAAAGCAGTTTTCAACGAATGGCAGGATCAACATAGGAGCCACCATTTTTGATTTAACTTCACCTCTGACATTGAGCGAAATATTCAATCGTTTACCATATCTAATCTTTTCTAATGAAATATAATCCTTGACCAACTTGATTTCCTTACTCAATGGAACTGTGTCTGCGTTGCATTCATACAACATATAATTGAGAAGATCGGACAATTTAAGAACCACTTCGGGAGCATCTTTGGATTGCTTCAATGTCAGTGCATACAGGTTATTTAGTGTATTGAAAAGAAAGTGTGGATGAACCTGGGCTTTTAAAAACCGTAACTCAGCTTGCAATTTTTCACTTGCCAACTGTTGATTGGCTTTTTGTTGTCTGTACCAGTATTTAAACCATTTGATCACAATGGCAAGCACCAATACAGGGTATATTTTAGTCGTGTGTTTTAATATTTTCCCAATATTAAATACTGATAACTTGGCTTCACCTGGCCAGAATATAGGCTGCTGGTAATAGATGTAGTTCACCCAGGTAAGCCAGCTAAAGAATAAAACAGTTGAGATCAGTGCTATAAAGAACCAACCAAATTTCTCTTTGAAAAGCAGCTTGGGCATCAAAAAATAAATGGTTAAATACACAGCCGGGATCTGAATTGCTGCGTCCGAAAGCTGGATCAAAAATTGCCGTCCATACTTTTCTTCGAAACTGCCATATACAAGTGCAAAGAATGTAATGAAGACTACCCAAAAAATAAAATGCCACAGGATACGTGGCGTTTTAAACAAGAGCTGTTCTAATCCTAATTTGGGCATTGTATGAGTTACTATAGTACTCAAACTTATTTATTATGTTTCAAAATTTCCGAAGCTTAGACCAACAGCTTTTTTGAGCTCCTAAACAACCTTTTTAACCTCCTCAAATACATTATTTCGGTGAATATGCCGTCTATCGGAGAAGTGGGACAAACTGTCTAAAAAGCAGAAAACAAGGAAACCCGGGCTTTTCATCTGGGTATAACACCCAAAACAGACGCCTTAACAATGAAGATCTTAACCTCCCTGATAGTTATTCTTAATAACGCCATTGGGCAACCCGATAACGAGACAAGAGATAGATTCAGGTACAATATAGAGAAGGCATCTTCAACCATTTCTATTGATGGGAGCAACACCGAAGATGGCTGGGAAGGTGTACAGGAGATCCCGAATTTTATCAATCATTGGCCATCAGACACAGGCAGTGCAGCTGCAATTACACAAGTAAAGGCTACGTATGACGAAGAATTCCTATACGTCGTTGCAGTCTGCCATGACAATGGCACCCGAGTCATTCAATCGTTAAGACGTGACGATGATGATGCTCACTGGGGAAGTGACAACTTCACACTTGTCATCGATCCGATGAACAACAAGCAAAACGGATTCATGTTTGGCGTCAATGCCGGTGGATCACAGATTGAAGCGCAGCTTAATGTAAATGGTCCCAGAACACAGTACGACCAAAATTGGGATAACAAATGGTACTCTGAAGTAAAAAGATACGATAACTACTGGGTCGCTGAGTTTGCCATTCCCTTTAAAACACTACGATATTCAAGCAACATTTCCGAGTGGGGTATCAATTTCATTCGTGGAGATATGGAACGAAACGAGTACTCCACCTGGACCCAGTTCTCCTTAAACTACCCGGGCATTGATCTGAATTTTATGGGTACTTTGGCCTGGGATGAAAAACCCAAACAAGCTTCCGGCAAAGTGGTTTTGATCCCTTACCTGTCGGGAGGCACCCAACGTGATTTTGAAGAAGAAGAACAAAAAAGCTTTGAAGAGGATGGAGACACCGGATTGGATGCCAAAATTGCATTGACAGGTTCGTTAAACTTAGACTTGACAGTCAATCCTGATTTCTCAAATGTTGATGTAGATCAGCAAGTCACCAACCTTTCCCGTTTTAGCATTTTCTTCCCTGAAAGACGTAACTTTTTTCTCGAAAACGGAGACATATTTGCCAACTTCGGTAGTTGGCAAATCTCTCCTTTTTTCTCAAGAAGGATCGGGCTAATGGACGGAGAGCAGGTGCCCATTACTTACGGCGCCCGATTAACCGGGAATGTAACCAACAAAACCAGGATTGGTGTTATGAATGCTCAAACACGGGCCATATCAGACCTGGAAGCTCAAAACTATTCAGTAGCAGCCGTCCACCAACAGGTGTTTGATCGTTCGGTAATAAAAGGAATTTTCATAAATCGGCAGACTGGTGCTGATGTTGATGAAGGAAAGTTTGCACGGAATGCGGGGCTCGAATTTGCATACATTTCAAGCAACGGAAAATTTAACAACACTGTACGGTTCCACACGTCAGAAAACCCTGAGAATTATTCAGATAACCATTTCTATGGGTTCAGTGGAAACTACAACGGGCGCAGCTTAAGATCGGGCTGGACGTTGGATTTTGTAGGAGAAAACTATATCACTGAGCTAGGCTTCAATCCAAGACTGGAAAATTACAATGCAGAAACTGAAGAGACGGTAAGAAAAGCCTACACCCGGATAAATCCCTGGTCCGTTTATCGATTCTTTCCAGCAAAAGGAAAATTAAATTCTCACGGCCCGAGAACATGGCATATGATCTGGCTAAACAGAGATGGGTCTGGATTGAATGAACGAGGACATGGATTTGCCTATGATTTTATGTTTGAAAACACAACCGAGCTTAGGTTCCAGGCTCAAGTAAGAGAGGTAAATCTTCCTGTGCCTACTTCTTTGCTTGGTGATGATTATACACCACTTCCAATTGGTAATTATCAATTCACCCAATACTGGGTCAATTACAATACTGATCGAAGAAAAATCGTCAACGCGGATTTTAGGGTACAATTTGGGAATTTCTTTAATGGCAACAGATTCAACACTTCTACAGGATTAAACTTCAGGGTTCAGCCCTGGGGAAGTTTTGGGATCACACATGATTTTAACAGAGTGGAACTTCCAGGGGAGTTTGGTCAAACCAATTTAAACCTTATGCGAGTCAATTCTCAAATCAGTTTTTCTAACAAAATGTTCTTGACAACAGCACTCCAATTCAATTCACAAAGTGAGAACTACAATTTCTTCACACGGTTTCAATGGAGGTATCGTCCCATGTCAGACTTTTTCCTGGTCTACACAGATAACTATACCACAGACGGACTAGAACTTAAGAACAGGCAGATCGTTTTCAAGGCTACGTATTGGTTGAATTTGTAGCGCTTAGTATTCGATCCTTGCCTTGCATGTCCTGATGAATACAAACGTTTGTGTATCCTAGTTTCTTAACCAAAGATTTCAATTCATCTCCATATTCCTCATGTATTTCAAAATAGAGCTTGCCGGTTGATTTGAGGGCGGTTTTTCCAAATTCTGAAATCCTGTTGTAAAATTTCAACGGATCGTCATCGGGAACAAAAAGAGCATCTTCTGGTTCAAAATCAAGTACATTCTGATGCATGGCAGACTTGTCCCTGTTTGGAATATACGGTGGATTGCTGACCAAAACATCAAGCTCTTTAACTGATGGATCAGCCTCAAGAATGTCACATGTTATGAACTCGCAATCACTCCCTAATCGCTTTGAATTAACCTCAGCTAGCTTTAATGCTTTCTCAGTAATGTCAATACCGTAAACCGTGGCAGATAATTCAAGAGCTAATGAAATAGCAATACATCCACAACCAATCCCGACATCCAAAATTCGCGGTTGATTCACGTCATTTTGATCAATGATCAATCGAACAAGTTCTTCTGTCTCTGGTCTGGGAATCAACACCCCGGTTTCCATTTTAAATTTTCTTCCATAAAAATGGGCTGCTCCCGTAACGTATTGAATGGGCTCATAGTTGAGCAAGCGATTGACATACATCTTCAGTTCTTTCTCATCAATCTTCGATTCTTCATTCATCAGAAAGTCCATTTGATGTACACCAAAAACATCTTCCAATAGAAGTTTTGATACTCCTTTGGCCTCCCGTGGCTCATAAACATCGGCTAGTTTATGGGCTGTTTCCTCCCAGATCTTTTTCACGGACTTCATTATACTGCGAATTTAGACAGCATGATCATTAACACATTTATACCTTAGCAAAAGGGATGGATCACAACGATAACATATTCATGAAACGAGCCCTGGAACTTGCAATACTTGGAAAAGGCATGGTAAGCCCTAATCCAATGGTAGGATGCGTAATTGTGCACAATAACAAAATCATTGGAGAAGGATATCACGAAAAATACGGTAAGGCACATGCTGAAGTTAATGCCATTCAATCGGTAAGCAATCAGGATCTTTTGAACCAAAGTACCGCTTATGTCACCCTTGAGCCATGCGCTCATCAAGGAAAAACTCCTCCTTGTGCTGACCTTCTCATTGAAATAGGAATTAAGAGAGTAGTGATTGCAAGCAAGGATCCATTTGAACAGGTGGACGGGAAAGGAATTGAAAAATTGGAGAACGCTGGCATTGAAACGGTCGTCGGTATTCTGGAAAATGAAGCCCACGAGCAAAACAGAAGGTTCTTGACTTTTCATCAGAAGAAGCGGCCCTATATTATTCTAAAGTGGGCACAAACTTCTGATGGCTTCATTGCGAGAGAAAATTTTGATTCAAAATGGATAAGCAATGAAAAGTCCAGACAACTGGTCCATAAATGGAGAGCAGAAGAAGATGCAATTCTTGTTGGGAAAAACACAGCTTTATATGATAATCCTTCGCTGACAGTCAGAGATTGGAAAGGCAAAAATCCAATTCGAATTTTGATTGATCCAGGGCTGGAAATAAAAAATGATTTTAATCTCTTCAATGAAGAAGCTAAAACATACATTTTAAATACCAAAAAAGATGAAGAATCAGCAACCAACCAATGGATTAGGCTAAATGATTTTTCAACTACCACTATCCTTGATCAGCTCTTTCAACTCAACATTCAATCCATCATTATTGAAGGAGGATCTAAAACCCTGAACTCTTTTACTCAAGATAATTGTTGGGATGAAGCAAGAGTTTTTACTTCGACCACCTCATTTGAAAAAGGCATTGAAGCTCCGAAAGTAGAAGGAATCTTAGCACGCAAGGAAACCATATTTAACGATACATTAGAAATTTACAGAAATAACAATGGCAGATGATCTGATAATTCCTACCTCGGCAACTAAAGCTGAAAAATACCAGGCCCTAATTCCACAGATAGAAGGATTGTTGCTAGGTGAAAAAAACCAGGTTGCCAATATGGCCAATATCTGCGCAGCACTTAAAGAAGGAATGGGCTTTTTTTGGGTAGGTTTTTACCTGGTAGATTCTCTTGAAGAACTCGTGTTAGGACCATTCCAGGGACCAGTTGCTTGTACGAGAATTCGGAAAGGCAAAGGAGTATGCGGAACCAGTTGGGAGAAAAAAGAAATGATCATCGTTCCAGATGTGGATAAATTTCCCGGCCACATTGCCTGCAGTTCTGCTTCCCGATCAGAAATTGTTATTCCGGTTTTCAATGGTGATCATGTGTTTGCAATTCTTGATGTCGATAGTGATCTGCCGGATGCATTCGATAACGAGGATGCCCAATTTTTGAGCCAAATCGTCAATTTTTTGGCTTAACATTCTTTAACCACTAACCCGTTTTCTTGACTGTTTATGTAGCATAAGAGCTATATTTTTGCACCCGATGACGAATAAGGTCAAAATACGGCTTACGTTCCTGGGAGCGCTTATTAACTGGCTTTTATTTTCAGCTTCGAATATCTATCTACTATTTATAGAGAGCTACGAAATGAAAGTTCAGTTAGCTGACTTCATTCCTCAGCTATTCTTCACGGGATTCGTTATCTCAACATTCGCCTATTATCGATATGTGATCTCCAAAGCTGACACCCTCAATTTCACAGATCTATTGTGGAAGGTGTTCATCACCGGGTTGATCACGACACTCATTTCGCTGGGAATTCGGTTCTTTTTTACTGTTTTTGCAAACAGTAGCATTGTCGAGAGTCCCCTAACCGTCAATTTCTTTTACAACATACTTCTGGGATTGGTAATCATCTATATGGTATCCACACTTGTTGTTTGGAAAAGATTAATACTTTATCAAAAATCAAAGAACCTGCTTCAGTTCTGGGGATTTTTTGAAATAGCACTATTCTTGAGCCTTGGATATGATTTTCTCAATCATGAACTATTCGGTACCAATTTCAACATTGGATTGATTGTTCTTTCATGCTTCTCCCTAATCCTGGTATTTAATCTCAAATGGATCGCATACCTGAATTTTAAACAAAAATGGAAGGGGATACTATTTATACTACTTTCTGCTATCTATCTCTACCATTTCTTCCTCAACCTCGACGATTTCAGAGCCACAGGAGCATTGGTGATGGATTTAATGGACAGTGTGTTTTTTCTTGGTCTACTTGGCTTTTTATTCCTATATGCCGGTATATCAATACTTGTTACCTTATTTAACCTTCCAACATCATCCGTTTTTGAAAGAAAGCTAAAAGAGGCCATCGATTTTCAAAAATTAAGTCAATCCATTCCCCGTGGGGAGACCATCGATCAAACGTATGAAATACTTCTTGAGAGTTCCATGAGTGCTGTTTTCGCAGATGCCGCCTGGATTGAGGTGAAAGAAGAAGACGGGATTTTCCAATCCATCAGAAACCTGAAGGAAACAGAGATCAACAACATTAAGTCAAAGATCAAATCAGGTACAATAAAAGATATCCTGTCTTTGGAATTTGATAAAGACCACAACCCATCCAAGCTTACAGATTCAGTAAAAGATAGTAAATACAAGTCCATCATTGCTCTCCCAATCCATGTGCAACAAAGACAGATTGGATTCATTGTTATGCTAAATGAGGTCCCAGAGGCCTTTAATAGAGAGATGGTGAATATCATCACAACGTTTGTGAACCAAACCAGTATTTCACTGGAAAACCTCGCGCTCATTAAAGAGTCTCTGGAAAACGAACGGTATAAGGAACAATTGAAGATTGCTAAAAACGTTCAAAAAAGTCTATTGCCAGGAGAGTTGAATATGGGTACCAATTTCCAGGTTGATGCGTTTGCCATGGCTGCCGATGAAGTAGGTGGTGATTATTATGATGTAATTGAAATTGAAAAAGATAAATATGGGATGATCATTGCCGATGTCTCAGGAAAGGGAACAAGTGCAGCCTTTCAAATGGCACAAATGAAAGGGATTTTTCATAGCCTGGCATCCCAAAAAGTATCTCCTTCACAATTTAATATCCAGGCGAACATTGCATTGAGCAATTGCCTGGAAAGATCATCATTTATTACCGCCACATATTTTGATATAGACGCAAACGAAAAAACAATTGAATTCTCCAGAGCAGGACATTGCCCAACACTAATGTTCTGTTCCGAAACAAATGAGACAAAATTCCTTCAAAGTGAAGGGATGGGACTGGGCATAGTAAGAAACTCTAACTATGCGAAATACGTTCATAGCACAACACTTAGCTATAACGAAGGCGACACAATGCTTTTATATACTGATGGTATTACAGAAGCAAAAAATGAGAAAGGAGAGCAGTTTGGAGATGATCGGCTAAAGAACTCATTCAACAGCCACGCCAAAAAAGCACCAACCCAAATAAAGGAAGCAATAAAAAGGGACCTTGCCAAGTTTACCGGCGAGGTTGCTATAGATGACGACTATACAATGGTTGTCTTAAAGTTTAATGCCAATAACGATGGTTAACATAGAAAAAGAGAAAAAAGAAAACATTCATTTCATCCGTGTGAGCGGTGACGTTGATGCAGGTTCATCTATACACCTGGACAATGCCTTTAAAGAAGGTTTCGAAGCTGGTGAATCTAAAGTTGCTGTTGATCTTACAAAACTCGCTTACATCTCTTCCGCCGGGTTGGGTGTTTTCGTTTCTTATTTGGATGAATTTGAACTAAAAAAATTCAAATTGGTGTTGTTTGGAATTCAAGAAACTGTACGTCAGGTTTTTGACATCTTAGGACTTGAAAAACTTATAACGATTGCCGAAAATGAGGAGGACGCAATTAAAAAACTAAATGGGTAAGAGCATTGTAATCGTATGTGCAAAGGATGAGCTGACCAGGATCAGGCAGTTTGTGGCTGATGAATTGGATCAGCACAAAATTCCTGATCTTCAGGCCCACAAATTGGTGCTGGCTGTAGATGAAGTGTGTGCGAATCTCATTATCCACGCCAATAATTGTGACCCTGTGAACAAAATCGAATTGGATCTCGAATTCAATCCAAAACAAATTATATTCACTTTTAGAGATAAAGGTGTAGGCTTTGACATTAATCAATACGATTCACCTAGTATGGATGAGCTGGTCTCTTCCCGGAGACAAGGGGGATTAGGACTGCTTCTGGTTAAGAGAATTATGGACAAAATTGAGTTCTCAACAGAAAAGAATTACAATATTTGCAGGCTTGTAAAAACCATCGCTTAAATGTGGCGTACGTTACCAGTTTTAATAGTTTTAATTACCAGCTGTGAATTCCTCCAACCAAAGGAACAGGTAAAATCCAGGGTGATCGCAAAAGCCGGAGGACAGGAGTTGTTAGAGGAAAACATTACCGGGCTTATTCCAGTAAATAGTTCACCCAGTGACAGCACGGTATTTGTCGAGAAATTTGTAGATGATTGGATCAAGAAGCAACTAATGATCAGTAGAGCGCAAGAAGTCATCGACTTTAATGAGGCCCAAATACAGCAAAAAGTGTTGGAATACCAGTATGCACTAATGATTCATGATTTTGAAAAGCGATACATCGATCAAAACATTGAGACTGATGTAACTGATGAAGAAATCCTGGCATATTATGATGAGAAGTCAGAGAATTTCATTCTAAGAGAGAATTTAACAAAATGCCTGTATTTCAAAATACCCTCCTCAGCTCCTAATCTGCAAAGGTTCAGGAGGAGTTTAAGAAATTATCCCAGAGATTCTGCTGACGTGTGGGACTACTCGAATCAATTCTCGGTAAGAGCCTTTTTGGACAACACTATCTGGGTGAGGTTTGATGAGGTCATTCAGGAAACACCATTAAAAGAGATTAATGATAAAACAAGGTTTCTGGAAACGACTGGCTCTGTGGAAAATTCTGATGAAGATTATACTTATTTCCTCAAAATTTTTGAATACAAACTTGTAGGTGAGATCGCACCAATAGAGTTTGTCAAGGAGAGTATTTCTGATATCATTATCAATAAAAGAAAAATAGAACTAAAGAAAGAACTGGAGAAGAACATATATGAAGAAGCAAAAGCATCAAATGCATTTGAAATTTATAGTAATTAGCATCTTTTTACTTGGTGGCATGCGTGTTGTTGGTCAAAGTTCTGATGACGGAATTATCATTGACAGAATTGCAGCCAAGGTAGATGACTATATCATATTGAAATCTGATGTAGAAAAATCTTATCTGGACTTTTTGTCCAGAGGAGAGTACCGAAGCAGCAACGCTAAATGTGAAATACTACAGCAACTCGTTGTGAACAAAATGATGGTTGCCCAGGCAGAAATTGATTCCGTCCTGATTGATGATAGTGAAGTGAACAGCAACCTGGACAGAAGGATGTCGCTAATGCTTCAACAATTTGGTGGAGATGAAGAAGTACAGAAAGCCTACGGAAAATCAATTGCCCAGATCCGATCAGAGGTCTTCGATAATATCAAAGAACAGATGACAATTCAGCGAATGCAATCTGAGTTGACATCAGATGTTAAGGTAACTCCTGCTGAAGTAAGAAAATTCTTTAAGGAAATTCCGCAAGATTCACTCCCTTTCTTTTCCACCGAAGTATCTGTTGCTCAAATAGTCTCAATTCCTGAACCCGGACAGCCCCAAAAAGATAAGGTTAGAAACCAGATGCTGGACATAAGAGAACGAATAATTGCCGGAGAATCTTTTGCTGACCTTGCCAGTAAATTCTCTCAGGATCCAGGATCAGCAGCAAGAGGGGGCGAGCTTCCCTTCTATAGTAGGGGTCAGCTGGCTCCCGAATACGAGGCCACTGCGCTTTCGTTAAAACCGGGAGAAATTTCCATGCCTGTTGAATCTCAATTTGGCTTCCATCTAATTGAATTACAAGAAAAGAGAGGTAACACTTTTAAATCTCGTCATATATTGATCTCACCCACTCCCAATACAAATGACTTTGAGAAGTCTGTTGATCTACTAGATAGTCTGAGAACACTGGTTCTTGCTGATAGTCTAACTTTTGAATCTGCTGCAAAAGAAAACTCGGACGATCAACTTACTTCTTCAAGTGGCGGCTTTTTCTTAGATGAATCTGGTGCAGGAAGGGTATCTGTAGATCAACTCGACCCCAATATTTTCTTTACCCTTGATACCATGAAGATTGGGACTATTACCAAGCCACTACGTTTCCAACAGCAAGATGGCACTTATGCTTACCGGATACTTTACTACAAGGAAAGAGTAGCTCCTCACCAAGCGAACTTAGATGCAGATTATCAGAAGATTGCCGCAGCTACCTTGAACAAAAAAAAGAATGAAATAATAGCTGAGTGGTTTGAGATAGCAAGAAACAATGTATATATCGAAATTGATCCGGAATTCGATTATTGCAACCTCTCAGAGTAAATTACGATAAAGGATAGAATGGCAAAAAAAAATGATGATGTTGCTTTGGCCGACGAACTCGCCAAGAACTTCGAAAAACTAGAATCAGAAATCTCTAAACAAATCATCGGACAGTCAAAAGTTGTTCGACTTTTGATCACTTCACTTTTCTGCAATGGACACTCTCTCCTGGTTGGAGTTCCTGGTTTAGCCAAAACTTTGTTAGTTCAGACTGTTTCCAAGTGTCTTTCGTTGGATTTCAATAGAATTCAGTTCACACCAGACCTTATGCCGTCCGACATCCTGGGTGCTGAAACTCTAGACAAAGAACGAAATCTAAGATTCATTCAAGGTCCAATATTTTCAAATGTAATCCTCGCAGACGAAATCAATCGAACACCTCCAAAAACACAGTCAGCGTTGCTTGAAGCAATGCAGGAGGGAGCAGTTACTATTGCTGGAAAAAATTATGAGTTGGACAAACCATTTTTTGTATTAGCTACACAAAACCCCATTGAACAAGAAGGAACATACCCGTTGCCTGAGGCTCAGTTGGATCGATTCATGTTCATGATCAAGTTGGACTATCCAAAATTTGATGATGAAATAGAGGTCATAAAACAGACAACTTCAGATGTGATGGGTGAGGTGAGTGAGATTCTTCATAAGGAAGACATTCTCGGGTATCAGTCGCTAATCAGAAAAGTCCCGGTTTCTGATAATGTATTTGATTATGCAGTTCGACTCGTTACCAAATCACGGCCGAATGAACAAAACTCCTCTGATGTTGCCAACAATTACCTGGAATGGGGAGCCGGACCACGCGCAGGTCAATTCCTAATCCTTGCAGCAAAATGCAACGCACTAATCACGGGAAAATACTCTCCTGATATTGAAGATGTGAAATCAGTTGCAATACCCGTCTTAAGGCATAGAATTGTTAGAAACTTTAAGGCTGAAGCAGAGGGGATCTCAGAGGAAAAGATTATTGAGGAGCTGCTGTGATTTTAGTGAATAGTTGATTGGTTCAATAGTTAACTAGTTTGATTTAATTACTAATAAACCAATTAACTAATATCTACCAATCAACTAGCTAAAACTGCTTAAGGAACCTCAAGTCATTTTCAGAGAACAAGCGAAGATCATCCAACTCGTACTTTAACATTGTGATTCGCTCGATTCCCATGCCAAAGGCAAATCCGCTATATTTTGTTGAGTCGATTCCACAGTTTTCCAGAACATTAGGATCCACCATGCCTGATCCGGCAATTTCCACCCAACCAGTCTTTTTGCAAATCTTACAGCCACTCCCTCCACATATGAAACAACTAATATCTATTTCAGCGCTAGGCTCAGTAAAAGGGAAATAAGAAGGCCTCAGTCTAATCTTTGTTTCCTTTCCGAACATTTCTCGTGAAAAGTAGTAAAGTGTGTTCTTTAAGTCTTTGAAGCTAATGTGCTCACCAATACACAATCCTTCTACCTGGTGGAAAAAGCAATGAGCTCTGGCAGAAATGGCCTCATTCCTGAAAACACGTCCAGGCATAATCGAACGGATCGGGGGTTTTTTCTTGTTCATTAACCTGATCTGAACATTGGAGGTATGAGTCCTCAATAGCACATCGGGATCTTTCTCAATGAAGTAGGTGTCTTGCATCTCTCTTGCCGGGTGATTCTCCGGAAAATTCAATGCCGTGAAATTGTTCCAATCATTATCGATTTCGGGTCCATCCTCCACATTAAAGCCTTGCCTCTCAAAGATTTCTATAATCCTGTTCTTCGTTTGAGAGATGGGATGTATTGAGCCTTCGGCATTATGAATCGGGGGAAGGGTAACATCGATTTCAGCCTCTCTTTTGTTGGATTTAGAAATAAGTCCATCTGATAGTTCTATCAGCTTCTGCTGCGCTTGATTTTTGAGTTTATTTAGTGCAGGACCCAACTCCCTTTTTTGTTCCATTGGAACACTTTTAAACTCCTCGAACAATTCGTTGATAACACTCTTCTTACCGACAAACCGAAGCCTGAAGTCCTCCACCTCGTTGTTGGAATTTGCGGTAAATAGATTTATTTCCTCCAAAACCTCGTCGATACGATCAAGCATAGATTAGTATTTAAGGAGGCAAAAATAGTAATAAAGTAAAGAGAGTGTTAGGCTGATTTGCTCAACTTAACATCAGAAGAAATGAGTTTGGCAGTACGAGCTGCTTCCTTTTTCATCACTTTAAAATCTAGCATGATACCAATTGCTACGGTAGTAGAAAAAATTGATAGAATTAAAACTGTATCCCCAAGGTGTTGGAAGATAACGGATACCAAAAGTG
>JANQEC010000051.1 GCA_028278585.1 Cyclobacteriaceae bacterium
CTATTCCAGCAGGCACTTCTTTGATGCTGTGTTGACGATCTTACTTAATTGCTATTAACTGTTGATATCCATCTTCGAAGAAGTTAATCAATGGTTTTAATAAAACATGAATTATTCCTAATTCGATCATTTAATTAATACTGCACATAATTCCCTTTGAATCATATCCTTTTTAATTTGAAGTGGTATGCAAGAAAAAAAAGTATATATTTTAGATAATGGCTGGGTTGTAAGTAATCGATCAGATAATAAACCTATCTTACATGTAACTCCTCTATCAAACTCTATTTTCAGAGTTCATCAGGATATTGAGCTCCCAGATTTTGTTTACAAAGATATAGTAAAAGGAGAACGGAGAATTAAGGAACTTTTCAAAAAGCATCATCTACACAATTTGATTATCAAATGGGGAGAGCCCGGGAAAATTGCTCCCAAAGAAAACACTCCGACAAAGTTTTATGGAAAAGGATTTATTGCTACTCAGGAAGGAAATCAATATTTTCTAGAATATCAGCTCGCCCGTCATGGAGGTGGCAGTAGAAAATTTGAAATAAGTAAAGAAATCTACGACAATGCAAGACAAGGAAATATGTCAACAAGTGATCTTTTTAAAAAATACAATCTTTATCATCTGGATGTTCCAGAGAATGATGTCGAATAAGATTCACTTTAGGTGGTAAAATCTTTTTACCGAAAAGGTGAGCTAATGTAGTCCAGTATTTTAAATTAAAATGTGAAAGGTTGTTTCAGAAAATTATAGATGTCAAATAACAAGAAGGGATGGAAAGCTCTTCATCAGGTTTGAAAATGCCTTCAGGAAATGAATTTGGTGCAAACGAAAAGTGGATATCTGGAGGTAGAACTTCAGGGGGGATACTGGAAGCCAGAGTAGATCAAATTCCTTTGGATAAGATAGAAGTTAAACCTGCATTTTAGTTATGACAAAGACATTGAAGGATTATGGCTGGTGTAAAGTCTTAGATAAAGACGGAGTATATTTCCTCTCCTATGATGCTGGAGGTATTGCAATACAGATGAAAGAAATTCAGATTACGAAATCGCAGGCCGACAGAGCTATGAAAGATCAGTATGAAGCTGAAAAAGTAGTTTCAGAGATTGTAGACCAATAAAAAATTTGAATTCAGAGCCAATAGTAACTTCTTCTTGTATTTATTTATCTGAAGTAGCTAATCGCAATTTCTGTATCTTTGCTTTCGAGATGCTCATTGAAGAAAAATACTTCAAACAAGATAAAAACTATCTTCTGAAGTCTGTTCAGGCTTTTTCTAAAGAATCCTTGCTTAATGAGTGGACTCAACAGGTATTTGTTTCTTACAATGTGCAACACAACCCCATGGGCCTTGAGGATGATTTTATTCTTGCACTTAAGAAGCAAATCACCAGGGGCAAAGAGCTTCTAGAAGATAATTACGACATCCTGGCTGCCATCTACCGATTTTATCATAGTGATAACCAATTGGGATTCAACTGGGATGGTAGAACTCATATGGAAACCTATGATGAAGAGTGGAAATCTAAATACAGAACCTGGATTGTTACTCTGTCAGAAATAAAGGAAATTCAGCGACCAATCGTGAAGTATGCCACTCAGGAAGATGGTCTGAATAATGAATTCCTGAAAATATCAATAAGAAAGGCGATTCTCTCCCATTTCGATGTAAGACTTAGGTCCAATACGCTCTATCAACTTAGTGCTTAATCTTGCACACCTTGCAAAACTTCTGTTTGCCAACAGGACGTTTTTTCGGTTTCTTTTTATGACCAAAATAGGTGGGATCCTTGTACCTGGGCTTATCTGCTAGTTTTTCTTCTTTGGCCTTTTGCTTGTACACTTTCTTAAGTCGCGCTCTAAACTCTGCGACTTCATCCTTTCCCTGTTTTTTTTCTTTTTTCTTTAAAAAAGCAAAAACTCCTTTCTTTTCCTTTTTGGAAGCCTGATAAGCCGGGCGGGGAGGTCTGGGTGCTTCTGTACTTCGGGTATTTTGTGCTAACCCTACAAAAGCAACAAAAAAAATAAGCAAAAAGCCTATAAATCTATTCATAACACACATTTCAAGTATAAACGGGTAAGAATTTGATTATTGCTCAAATATATTGGATCATTTATTGCTAAATAGTGTTAAGCAGAAATTTACCTGTACCATTAATCACAGTTAAGCCTTTAATTTGTAGAGAATTTGAATCAACAATGAAATCCGTACTTACATCCATTCTTTTAATAGGCTGTCTAGCCGCCACCTCACAAATCATAAGAGAATCTGAACTACTTAGAAGAATGGATAACGGTAAAGATTTGATGAATGCCGGGAGGTATGATAGCGCACAAGTAGAGTTCCATTTTGTTCTGGAAAACATGAAAAAACTTCCTTCAGAAATGGCTTACTATTTTGGACGAAATTCCTACCATATTGAAAAATACAAACAGAGCATCAATTGGTTGAATAAATACATCCAGTTGAAAGGAACCAAGGGTAGGTTCTATGAAAGTGCGATCCGATACCTTCAGCTTTCAGAAGATGAATACCTCAAACTGAGAAGAGGCCAGGTAAAACGACTGGAAGATGATCTTGAAAACTCCAACTATGATTGTGGTGGTCTTGAGAAAATGCTATGCCCGGTTTGTCACGGCTCTGGAGTAGTAATCAGTGCCGGAACATTTGATCAGGTATATAAAACATGTCCATATTCAGCTGGGGAGGGATATTTGTCTTGTGAGGAATTCAACCTGTTCATGCGAGGGGAGATGGAACCGAAGCTAAAGAATTAAGAATTGCGAATTATGAATTATGAATTATGAATTATGAATTATGAATTTCTTCTGGAAGTATTAATTTCTAATTTCTAATTAATCAAGAAAGCCTATCACGATAATCTTGATAGTAAAACTTCCTGATCAATTCAAATTTTCCATTTGATCTTACAATTCCTATGGAAGGGTGTTGAACGCCATTGAACATTGTAGTTTTTACCATCGTGTAATGCATCATGTCTTCAAAAATTAGTTTATCTCCTTCCTTCAACTCTTTTTCAAACCAATATGCTTCCAGGTAATCTCCTGCTAAGCAACTGACTCCGCCAATCCTGTAAGGTATCCAATCTGGTTTCTCAGTCATTGAAGCTTCACTAATCGTAGGTCTATAAGGCATTTCAAGACAATCGGGCATGTGACATGTGAAAGAGGCATTAATAATAACTGTTTTTACTCCTCCATTATCTACTATGTCAAGTACGGCTGTTTCAAGATTGCCAGTTTCCCATGCAAAGGCACTACCTGGCTCAAGTATTACATCGACTTTGTGATCCTCTCTAAACCTTCGAAGAATGGAAACCAAATGATTAAGATCGTATCCTTTTTTAGTCAATAAATGACCTCCCCCCATATTCACCCATTTTATTCGATCCAGCAAATGCCCAAATTTCAACGTAAAGTTTTGCAATACTTTTTCCAATGACCTTGAATCAGACTCACACAGTACATGAAAATGAAGTCCTTCCACTCTCTCAGGAAGTTGGGTCAAATCATTCGCCAGAATTCCCAACCTGGATTGAGGAGAAGAAGGATTGTATAGATCTACTTCAACATCTGACCATTCTGGGTTAACTCTCATGCCAACACTGACTCCATTGGGTACTTGACCGATAAACCTTTGATGCTGACTTACAGAGTTAAAAGTGACATGGGAAGATTTTTGGACAATCTCATTGAACTCATTGGGATCATAAGCAACACAATACGTGTGTGACTTTGTGTTCATATGTTCCTCGCATAGTAAAACTTCATTCAAAGAACTAGCTGTGGCACCATCCACATAATTTTTGATTGTTGGAAAGGCACTCCACATGGAAAATCCCTTAAAAGCAAGAATGATCTCTACTTCTGCTTCTCTTCTTACCCGATCAATAAGTTTTAAATTCTGAATTAGCTTTTCCTCTTCTAAAACAAAACAAGGGGTTTGAATATCAGAGGTATCTTTCACGGATCACTTCGAGATGGTGCAATAAATGCCCAGAAATAACATAACCCAAGATTTCTACTGAAAATTGTGCGCCACTAGCAGTTCCGGTACGTTTGAGATCTTCGTCTGTAAGTGACGAAAAGAAACTTATGGTAGAATACCTTGTAGACGTAAATTCGCTCATGAGATCCTGGATATCTCTTCGATCTGCAGAGGCCGTATTAGCATAATCATCCTGTTCGAATCCAGGTAATTCAATTTTGTCATTTCTTGCAAAACGCATCGCTCTGTAACAAAAGACCCGTTCAGCATCTATAATGTGTTGAACTAAATCTTTGATGCTCCACTTCCCTTCCGCGTATCTATGCTCTGCTTTTTCGTTTGAAAAAGTATTTAGCAGGTAGTTAAAATCTTTTGCACTTGATTGCAACTGTTCCACTACCGTTTCATCTTGAAGAAATCTCACATATGTCCTGTAAAACTCTGGTACCTGTTCTATATCTATTTTCATACTATTCCATTTCTAAATCTATGTCCGTTTCCTCATCCCAGGATAATCCGGAAGCTGCTAACTTATCCAGAAAAGGATCGGGATCAAATTCTTCTACATTAAATACACCACTACCGGTCCACTGATTCGTTAGCATCATATAGGCACCAGTCATTGCTGGCACACCTGTAGTATAAGAAACTCCCTGAGCACCTGTTTCTTTAAATGCAGCCTCATGACTGCAATTATTCCAGATATAATACGTCCGTTCTTCCCCATCTTTCAATCCTCTAATTCGACATCCAATCGAGGTTTGGCCCTGGTAATTTTCACCAAGCTTACCTGGATCAGGAAGAACAGCTTTTAGAAATTGCAACGGAACTATTTCTTTTCCATCATAATTGATTGGATCAATGCCTGCCATTCCAATGTTCTGAATCACCCTTAGATGAGTAAGATATTCGTCACCAAAAGTCATCCAGAACCTCGCGCGTTTGATCGTGGGATAGTTTTTAACTAAAGATTCCAGTTCTTCATGATAGATGAGATACGATTTTCGAGGACCTATATTGGGATAGTTTAACATTCTTGAGATTTCATGCGGTTCAGTATAAATCCAATTTCCGTTTTCCCAATATTTACCTTTTTGTGTTACCTCCCTAATGTTGATTTCAGGATTAAAGTTGGTAGCAAATGCTTTTCCATGATCACCTGCATTGCAATCCACAATATCCAAAAAATTGATTTCATCAAAATGATGTTTAGCTGCCCTGGCTGTAAAGACACCTGTAACACCCGGATCAAACCCACAACCAAGAACGGCTAATAGATTGGCATCTTTAAATCTATCCTGGTAATCCCATTGCCATTTGTATTCAAATTTCGCCTCTTCTGGTGGTTCGTAATTAGCAGTGTCCAGGTAGTTAACACCACATTCAAGGCAGGCATCCATAATTGTTAGATCCTGGTACGGAAGAGCAACATTAATCACCATAACCGGTTTGTGCTTTTTGAACAAATCAATCACTTGATTAACATCATCAGCGTCCACCTGATCAGTCTGAATTTGAATGCTCAGATCACTTTTTATTGCAGAGGCGATAGCATCACACCTTGACTTTGTTCGTGAGGCTAGCACAATTTGTGAAAATATATCAGGATTTTGAGCACACTTGTAGGCAGTCACTCTACCTACTCCTCCGGCACCTATTATTACAATTTTGGACATTTTCTGCTTTAAAAATTTGGCCCAAAGGTAGTACGAAGATCAAATAATTTAGAGAATGAAACGGTAGGTGTATTTGATAAGAAAGGTATTGGTGGTTTCAAGATTTCCCAGCTGAGATCTCAGGTTTCTGAAACTGTTATCTTCTAATTGATCTGAAAATGATCCATTGCTCGACCAAACAGCAAACAATGTAGATCCCGGTATGTACTCCCACCGGACCACAAAGTTTGACCTGAATTGAACATTATTGAAATCAGGATCTGAAAAGGTGTAATCGGCCACTGCTCCATTTGATTCAAAAATCTCGTATTCCTCATCTTCTGTATTGAAAATCACTTCGTTCGGATCAAAAATTCGAAATCGATCATCGTAGTTTTCAGAGTTTGCCAGATGAACCTTCTTGAACTCAGAATATTCACCGGTTGCCATGAAAGGTTGTCCCCAAAATTCGAGTGTCAAGTTTGGGGTGATATTGTAATTGGCTCTCATTGACATTCGATAGGTGGTTTGCTCGACTCTTCCCAATAGGTATTGAGTTTCCCCATTGAAATCCACCTGGTCAATGTATTGCAGGTCATTTCTCCTCCAGCTGACATTAGGAGACAGAGAGATTCTGAGAGCATCAGTAGGCCTTATTGTAAAATTGAAATTAATACCCGAACCTTTTGAGTAATCCTCATTTCCCCAATTGTACCAATTGCTAAATGATACACGAATCTTTTTCTGGTTGTTAGTACCAACCCAATACCACCAGTTTACCTCACCGGGATAGGTAATGGAAGGGCCTCCTCGAAGGTCAGCATTTGAAACTTGTGTTCCACCAATGTACATGCCAGTACCTAAACCCCAATAATTTTGAAGCTCCAAATTTATGTTGCCATCACCCCCGGTTCCTGTATTCACTCCTCCAAAGTCTAAGTTCCGCTCATAGAAAAAGTTGTATCGCTGAGATCTAAAAAGTCGTGTTGGTTTTGTCACACGATATTGTGTCCAACCCCAGGTGCTAATGTTGTCTGTCTGGACCAAAAAGCCAGAATCATTTAGCTCAAATTCGGGCGATCTGTAGTTGGTACCAATGGACCATCTCCAGTTTCCACTCCTTCGCCCGAAGGAAAGTGTAGCCGCACTACCTACCAAGGAGGTTAATGTGGAGTCTACGTTTTTATGATTGTTATTGGTTCTTTGAAAATATCTTTCGGAAGCCGTCTGAGTTTCATAAACAGCTCCTTCTGTCCCGGCCACCCTGCTAAACATATACTTGAAAGTCATTCCATACTTTCTGTCTTTGAAGTTGTGATTAACATCAATCCCGCCACTCTGGGCATTATCATGAAGTAGTTCTAAGTCATTTCCCCTGTTATTGATGCGATTCATGTTTGTTATCATCGCTCCAACTACCGTTTTGCCTTCGTTTATATCCTGCTGTGCTCTTGCAACCAAAAAATTGGTAAAAGGGGCAACCGTTTCTTTTCCACGTGTTCCATTCTCATAAACTACATCCGCTTTCTCTTTGTTCGTAACCGATTCCAGAAGCCCCCAGGAAAAACCTTTGGCGTTCTTACCAGTGATTTTTGCTGCTCCAAGTATTCTCGTTTGATTTGGTTTATCAGAATATTCAACATCATCACCTAATGATCCTTGAGGCCTACCACCAATTCTTCTCGAATAAAATAAGTTGTTTCTCCCACCACCGGTGGGAAAAGTAAGTACATTGTTGCCTTCCAAAAAGAATGGTCGTTGCTCTCTAAAGAAGAGTCTAAAGGCAGATAGATTAACTGCAGATGGATCCGCTTCAACTTGACCAAAGTCAGGATTAACCGTTAGATCCAAGGTGATATCAGATGTAATTCCAATTTTAGCATCAAGACCAATGTTTCCTTCAAAATCATTGCCATCTGCCCTGAAAGGATTTTCCTCCTCTTTTGGAAATGTCTGTGCTGAAGCGACAACATATGGTTGAATTTCGAGCTGCTTTTGCGGTTTAATTCCTTTAATCCCCGTCAATTCACCAAAAAGATGAACCCATCCGGGATCTGTGGGATTGATAGGTTGCCAGGTCGACCTTTCTTCTATTCTGAAAATCCTTCTTTGTACTTGTATTCCCCACGTATGGTTTTCTTTATTCGCAAATCTTAATTGAGACAAGGGGATTTTGTACTCCGCAATCCACCCTTTCTCATTGACACTGGTTCTCAAATACCAAATAGGATCCCAGGTTGAATCCCAGTCATTTCCATTGTTGGAAATGTATTCATCTCCCTTAACCCCCGATACGGAGGCTGTAAATGAAAAGGCAGTCCTTTTATCGTGATAGCTATCAATATTTACCTCTACCCAATCACCATCAAAGCCATCTCTCCTGGACATTCGTTTCACGATCTTTTCAGGTTCCGAATCAAACGCTCTTATCCCGATATAAAGGTATTTATCGTCATAAAGGATCTTGAATTGAGTTTCTTGGGTGGGTTTGGCCTTATACTCCGGCATATGTCCGGTGAAGTCACCTGCCCATTCTACCTGGTCCCATGCAGCATCATCAAGTTTACCATCAATAACTAACTCACTCCCAGCTTTCGCAGTAGTATAGCTCTTTGTTGGTTCTTTTTGTTCTTGAGAAAATAAAGAGAAAAACAGAAGAAACAATACGCCAAGGGCCTGTCCTCTTTTATGCATGGTTTTTGGGTTAGTTCAGGTAAAAGACGTGTAACTAGAAATATAGTTGCATCATGAGATTAATACTTCGCTTTGTTCTAAAGGTTACTCAAAGTGTTAAATAAGGTGTCAAGCGGGGATAAGAGGCTACTTTATGGTATACCTTAAACCTGTTTGGACCATGAAACCCGACCTGGTATTCAAGCTTTCACTTAATGGTGTAATGGAACGAATGTAGTTAGGCTCCAGTGTTAAATTGAAATTATCGAAGATGCTGTATCCAAATTCAAACCCGGTCAGGCCATCAAACGACCATTCATTATATATGCCTGTTTGATCAGTGGCTGCTAGTTGTCCCGTTGGGTCTGTTAGCCTACTAGAAAGAAAATAATTGGCAGACAGACCTGCATTTAACCTTAAACTCAGGCGTTCATTCATTAGGTAATATCCTGCTTTGAGTGGTATCGATGTAAACCTGATACTGTTGTCCAGATCGATCGAGTGATCAAAATTCTCTTCAACCCGGGTTCTTCTGTTCGAGCCTGCTTCAGAATTGTCTCCACCAGCTACTTCGCTGGCATTTATCACATAAGCATCAACGATATTCAATGAAGCATTCGTCTGGTTTTCAACTCTCGTGTATTGGATACCACTCTCAATCGCCCATCGTTTTCCCATTTTAACTCCAAAATCCAAACCAAGTGAAGTGGCAATGCCATCGTTCATGCCGCTTTGTGTAGCGGTTGAAGTTGGATTGACAAAACCACCTTGTCCAAGATTACTCGCCAATGCGTCAAAGTCAACGTTGGTAGCAATTGGATCAGCACCAGAATATGTTGGGTTAAAATTACCTGCTCCAGCCTCAACCCCTGCCCAATAGGTCACTTTTTGACTCTCAGTCTTGCCATTTGTTCTTCTAACCTGAGGAACCAAATATGAACTTACATATCTCTCGGCCACTGCCGCTTCATCTATTTCAGGATGAATTTTTTCAAGTTCAAAAACTTCCTGCGCCACCAACACTTCATTCATATGGGTATCTGGTTGAAAATTTTTATCAATATCACGTGGCTCATCATTGTCTTTCAAAAACAAAATATTAGACCATAAATATTGATACTCTACCGGTTCATAGGGGCTGCTTGTTACTTCAAAGAATCGAAAATGATCTTCGGTAGTTGGCAACAAGGCATTAAAACTTACCTGATTTGTTGATTCCGCTTCTACCTTTTTAAAGTCAGCATTAAGGGCAAAGGAGAAAACTGCAACGAAAATAGCAGCAACCGCTACCCATTTATGTTTTGAATGAGAAGATTGGAGAGACACGATTGCACGTTCGCTTAAGGCACTAGAAATTCCAGCCCAAACACTCTTTGGAGGTTTGATTCCGCCGGCATCCATCCTGGATTTCATTAGTGACTCAAAACTCTCCAGATCCATATCTTTTTCGTTCTTGTCCTAATATGTTCTGAGAAAGGATTGACTTTGCTCGAGAATATTGTGATTTCGAGGTTCCTTCACTTATTTGGAGTAATTCTGCAATTTCATTGTGTTTGTATCCTTCAATTGCAAATAGGTTAAATATCACCTGGCATCCGGATGGAAGTTTCTGGATTAATTTCAACAACTCCTCATAGGATAGATTGGAAATAGCCGTTTCATCCACAGATCTATTTGTAAGATCTGTAACATCTACCATCGGATATAGGTAGAGTTTGCTTCTTTGATGATTGAGTGCCGTATTCACAACTATTCTTTTTATCCAATAAGCAAGTGAGGAATCTTTTCTAAACGTCTTTATGTTATTAAAGACCTTCAAAAAAGCCTCCTGCAGAATATCTTCAGCTTCCTGCTGCATTTTAGAGTATCTCAAGGCTACCAGATACATTCCATCACAATACTTATCGTAAAGTGCTTGCTGGAATTCTCTTTTTCCTTTTTGACACCCTTTTATGAGTTTTTCATCACTAAATGACATTCAAATGCTATTTAATTAGACCCAAGCCAAATATTTTTAGTTGTAATCCTTATTTTGAACTCTTATTCAAATTTATGAAGAACCTTTCTATTCTAACAATCCTATTTCTTTTTACCCAATGCGAACCGGTACCTACGCAATCTATTTCAGTTGAAAAAAAGATGATCTTCGATAATTATGATTACGAAAGCATAATTGGGGCAACACAACTATTACCAGCTGAGAATGGTCAAATTGCGTTTCTGGAAAATCCAGTTGTTGAGTTAGGTGACAATCAGGCCCTCAATCTTCAATTTGACCTAATGACCACTAAATTCGAATACCTGGCCGCCAAAATTTATCACTGCAACAAGGATTGGACAAAATCACTCTTGAGGGACATGGAATTTTTAGGTGAAATAAACACCTTTAGAATTACAGAATACGATTTTTCTCTTAATACTAATCCAAGCTATATCAACTATCGATTCGAAGTGCCCAAGCCCACCCTTTCTGGCAATTACATACTCTCCATCTATCGACGTGGAAATCCAAGTGACATTTTGTTCAATAGGAAATTTTTGGTTGTGAAAAATCAATCCGTGATAGAGCAGCAAGTCAGAGTGAGTACCACCGTTTCTAAAAGGGATGAAAATCAACAAATTGACTTCAATGTTAACTATGGAAACATTCAGGCAAACAATCCAACCCAGGATATCTCAATTGTTTTACTTCAAAACCATAGGTGGCAAGATGCAAGACATAACCTGAAACCCTCACTTATCAGGCCAAACGACAATTACATGGAGTTCAGGCTGCTAACCCTTGAGAACAATTTTCCAGGCTGGAATGAGTTCAGGTTTTTTGATATGAGAACGCTTAGTGTAACTGGAAGAAATGTACGTGATATATCAACCACTCCTAACGGGAAAATCCAGGTAAAGCTGGCATTGGATCAAAAAAGAGAGATTGTGTATACACAAAACCTGAGAGACGTCAATGGTAATTTCATCATCCAAAATAATGATCCGGGAGATGTATCATTAAATGCTGATTATGCACATGTCAACTTCTATTTGAGATCAGAGGAGTTCAATGGAAAAGTTTATGTCATAGGACGATTCAACAATTGGGTCCTTGGGGACGAAAACATTATGAGGTATGATAAGTTGAATGAGATCTATCATACCTCTATTTTGCTAAAACAAGGTTACTACGACTACCATTATTTAGTAGACGCTGTTGACACGCCACCTTATGTTCTGGAGAGAAGTCATTTCCAAACCGAAAATGACTATGAAATTTTTGTGTACTACAGAAAACCCGGAAATGTGAATGATGAGATAATCGGCTATAAGAGATTTAATTCGAGAGCAAATTAGACATTGAATCGAAAGTGCATAATATCTCCATCCTGTACAAGATATTCCTTACCCTCAATCGCTAACTTTCCTGCTTCACGACATCCAGCTTCAGTTTTAAACTCCTGGTAGGATTCCAGTTTGATCACCTCAGCCTTAATGAAGCCTTTTTCAAAATCTGTATGAATGACTCCGGCTGCTTGCGGTGCCTTCCAACCTCTCTTGATGGTCCATGCTCGCACTTCTTGCTCTCCCGCAGTAAAATAGGTCACCAAATCAAGCAATTTGTACGAAGCCTTGATCAGGCGATTGAGCCCCGACTCTTTCAATCCGTATTCTTCCAGAAACATCGACTTCTCCTCCGGGTCTTCAAATTCTGCAATCTGGGCTTCCAATCCAGCAGAAACCAGAATAATCTCAGCATCTTCGTTGGCGGTATTCTGCACTAACGCTTTGCTCCACTCATTTCCACTATTGACAGATTCTTCATCCACGTTGGCTACATAGATGATTGGCTTATCAGTTAATAGTTGTAATTCTTTTACCCAAACACGTTGTTCTTTTTCCATTTCAAGTGAGCGAGCATTCTGTCCCCTCTCCAGGTGCGATTTGAACTGGGTCAATACCTCATATTCCGCTTTCGCTTCCTTATCACCTGATTTTGCAATTTTCTCAACTCGCTGAATTCGTTTGTCTATTGATTCCAGGTCTTTCAACTGGAGCTCAGCGTCTATGACTTCCTTGTCTGCAACCGGATCAACTTTTCCCTCTACATGAACAATATTTTCATCATCAAAACACCGGATCACATGAATAATGGCATCAACTTCCCGTATGTTAGCCAAAAACTGGTTGCCCAATCCTTCTCCCTTGCTTGCTCCTTTTACCAACCCTGCAATGTCCACAAACTCCATAACCGTAGGGATTACTTTTTGTGGATTGACTAAACCCTTCAGAATCTCCAGTCTTTCATCAGGAACGGTTATAACTCCAACATTCGGTTCTATGGTGCAGAAAGGAAAATTTGCCGCCTCAGCTTTGGCATTCGAGAGTGCATTAAACAGAGTGGATTTACCAACGTTTGGCAAGCCTACAATTCCACATTTTAATCCCATGTTTTAATTTTTTGAAGCGCAAAAGTAGAAAGCTTTAGGTAAGGTCCAAAAGTGGTGTTCGAAAGAAAATATCTGCAGTATTCAATAAAACAAAAAAGGCTCCTGAATCAAGAGCCTCTTAAAATATGTATCTAATGTTTTAATCCCATTTAAGGTCTGAATCAGATTCTGACACACTTGCGTTTGCCACTTCTTCATTGTCTCGGTCAAATTGGGAAAAATCAATCTCCGGCATTAATTCGTTTTTCACATGATCCACAGTAGTGTTCAATGCCGCAACGAATTTGTTAAAATCCTCTTTATACAGGAAGATTTTGTGTTTTTCATAGAAAAAACCATCGTCTTTCGGTTTCCTCTTACTTTCTGTGATGGTCAAGTAATAGTCATTCGACCTGGTCGCTTTCACATCAAAAAAGTAAGTACGCTTTCCCGCCTTTACTCTCTCTGAATAGATCTCGTCTCTCCCTTTTTCGTTATTCTCTTCCACGTTTTCTTAAAATTTGTCGTTAGGTGTTGTAATATTTTCAAATTTGAAGGGCTAAATATAAGTCTTTATATCTTTTATCTGCAAAAATCAGTTAGTATAGCAACTGATAATAATAATGAACCTGAAGCTATCCGAAATTAATCAGTTCAATAATCTGGGACTAATTGCTAAGCAACTAGTGGATGGATTTATCACTGGCCTCCATAAATCTCCGTATCACGGCTTCTCCGTAGAGTTTGCCGAGCACAAGCTTTACAACCACGGTGAAAGCACCCGGCACATCGACTGGAAGGTGTTTGCACGAACGGACAGGTTGTATACAAAGCAGTACGAAGAAGAAACCAATCTCAGGTGTCACATATTAGTAGATAATTCAGCTTCCATGCATTATCCCACCCCTGGAAAAGACAAACTTCGCTTTTCCGTTTTTGGGGCTTCGGCCTTAAGTTATTTATTAACTCAGCAACGTGATGCGGTCGGACTCTCTGTTTTTTCAAATCAGATTGAAGACGAGACACAAATAAAATCCACTCAGTCTCATTTGAGTCTTTTGCTAGGGAAACTAGCCAGATTATCGGAGAACACGCCAAACACCAAAACAGATATTAGCTCCGTTTTGCATGAAATCGCCGAAAAAATTCACAGACGTTCGTTGGTGGTAATATTTTCTGATATGTTTCAGAACGCTGACGAAGAGGAATTACTCAACGCACTTCAACATTTAAAGCATAACAAGCATGAGGTGATCCTGTTTCATGTTTCAGATCATGAAAGTGAATTAAACTTCGAATTTGAAGATCGCCCTTACAAATTTGTTGACATTGAAACCAATGAAATTGTCAAAGTAAATCCTCGGGAAGTAAAGAAGGAATACCAAACCGAAATGGTATCATTTTATCAAAACCTAAAGATTAAGTGTGGATTAATGAAAATTGATTTTGTCCCCGTAAATACCAGCGATTCATTTGACAAAATTCTAGGCGCCTACCTGATCAAAAGGAAACGAATGAAATAGTTGGGATTTTAGATTTTAGATTAAAGGATTTTAGATTTTAGATTCAGAGATTTTAGATTCAGGGATTTTAGATTCAGGGATTTTAGGTTTGGGACTAATCGAAAAAATCTACAATCTCACAATCAAATCAATCTAAAGATGAAGCCACTCTTTCTTGGCAGTCAATTCCTCCTCTGTTTCCTCGTAATCAGGATCGGGAATACAGCAATCAACAGGACAAACGGCGGCACACTGAGGCTCTTCATGGAAACCGGTACACTCGGTACATTTCCCGGAAACGATATAATAGAATTCATCTGAAACCGGTTCTTGAATTTCCTTGGCATCCACACTGCTGCCATCCTCCATTTCAATTTGAGTGAGATCTGTACCATCTGCCCATTTCCATTCTACACCACCTTCATAAATAGCAGTATTTGGACATTCGGGTTCACAGGCACCACAGTTGATGCACTCATCAGTTATCATTATAGCCATTGAGAAATTCTTTTTTTAACCTGTCTAAATGAGACAACAAAATTAATCCCATTTATGTTTGCAACCCACTGGCAATGCCAGACAAATATTAATTTTTTATGAAGGTCGAGGATCGAATCAGTGCTTTTGTCAAGTTAGGTCATAGAATAGACAATCTTTCAAACGATGAGATTGATGAATTGGCTGGGAGAGCACAGCAGGAAAACCCATGGTTTACAGATGAGAATGTGAACAGAGCACTTGGTGGTATTTCTTTCATGCTAGAGCAGAATAAGCTGGAAAAATGGATTTTCAATTATTCAGTCACCAATATCACACCAAAAATTGTCGGTATTGTAATGGCAGGTAACATTCCTATGGTGGGGTTTCATGACTTGCTTTGTGTTCTAATATCAGGTCATTTTGCAGCTATCAAGCCCAGTTCAGACGACCATTTTCTTACAAAGACTTTGATTAATTGGATAACTGAAATTGAGCCGAGATTTAAGAAGAACATTGAATTAAGGGAACGCCTTACCAACATCGATGCAGTTTTGGCTACAGGCAGTGACAATACATCTCGCTATTTCGAATATTACTTCAAAGACATCTCCCATGTCATAAGAAAGAACAGGACTTCTGTGGCCATTTTAAATGGAGATGAATCGGAAGAAGATTTAAAAAACCTCGGAGAAGATATTTTCTCCTATTTTGGATTGGGCTGCCGAAATGTCTCAAAGATTTTCACTCCTAAAGGATTTGATTTGCGCCAAACTTTTCCACATTTTGAAGCTTTTAAAAATTGCATCAACCATCATAAGTACAGAAACAACTACGACTACTATAAATCCATTTATCTTGTAAATAAAACACCACATTTAGATACAGGATCTTTGTTGACCGTTTCAACAGATGAACTCGTATCCCCTGTTTCAGTCTTGTATCACCAGGAGTACGATTCAGTTGAAAATCTGGCAAAGGTGCTTGAGTCACAAGAGGAGAAGATCCAGTGCATTGTCGGAAAGGATCACATCCATTTTGGAATGGCTCAGAAGCCTGAATTATGGGATTATGCAGACAATGTGGACACAGTGAAGTTCTTGGTGGAACTGTAAATGAGATTGCTAGATTAAATGATTTTAGATTAATTCGATTTTAGTTTCCTCACAACGAAATCGAAAAAATCTCCAAATCTAAAATCATTCAATCCCCAAACCTCAAATCCATTATCTTTGGCCTCCGCTGAACTATTTCAGCCCTTCACACATTATCTAATATAAAAAACGTAACCTATGGCACAGGATTTCTTTGGAATCGAAAAACAACTAGACCCCAACATCGGCACCCAAAAATATTTTAGTCTTTTCGAATTAGCGAAGAAGAAACCCATTGTTAACAAACTCCCCTACTCTATTCGTATCCTCCTGGAAAACGTGATCCGTAACTACGATGGATTTGCCGTAACGGAAGAACATTTGGAGACCGTTCTTGACTGGAAGAATACGGCTGGAGTTAAAGATATTCCTTATTGTCCGGCAAGAGTGTTAATGCAGGATTTCACTGGCGTTCCTGCTGTCGTGGACATAGCTTCAATTCGAGCTGAAGTAGCAAGAAAAGGGAAGGACACGAAAAAGACCAATCCTGTTGTTCCTGCGGACATGGTTATCGATCACTCAGTTGTCGTTGATCACTTTGGTGGTGTTGATTCGTACCAAAGAAATGTTGATCTGGAATACGAACGAAACGAAGAAAGATACAAGCTCTTAAAATGGGGCCAACAGGCATTTACCAATTTCAGTGTGGTGCCTCCAGGTATGGGCATTTGTCACCAGGTAAATCTCGAGTACCTGGCACAAGGTGTGATCGACAGAGACGGCTATCTGTTCCCTGATACACTCGTTGGGACGGATTCGCATACTCCAATGGTGAATGGAATTGGTGTACTTGGTTGGGGTGTCGGTGGAATTGAAGCAGAAGCTGCTATGCTTGGTCAGCCTATCTACATGATCCTACCACAGGTCATTGGTCTTAAGATCACAGGTGAAATGAGGGAAGGAACCACTTCTACTGATTTGGTCCTGACCATAACAAGGCTTTTAAGAGATTATGGAGTCGTTGGAAAAATTGTTGAGGTCTTTGGCCCGGGGTTGGCAAATCTTGCAGTTACGGATCGTGCTACCATTTCCAATATGTCGCCTGAATTTGGATGCACGGATACACACTGGCCAATCGATTCACAGACCCTGGACTACATGCGTAAGACCAACAGGTCTGCATCACATATCGATATGGTGGAAGCCTACGCCAAGGAAAACATGCTGTGGAGGGATGACAATGCAGAAATCGAATACACCGATGTAATCGAATTAGATCTTGGAACAGTTGAGCCAACGATTTCCGGACCAAAGAGACCACAGGATAAGATCCTTCTTAGAGAAGCGAAGCCCCAAATGCAAAAACTTTTGGATGAATACGGATCCAAGAGACAGCGTATTGAGCTTTCGACAGCAGATCATGGAGATTTTACGCTGAACGAAGCTTCAGTAGTAATTGCAGCAATCACTTCCTGTACCAACACGTCAAATCCAAGTGTGATGATAGGTTCCGGTTTGGTTGCCAAGAAAGCATTGGAAAAAGGATTGAAGGTTAAGCCTTGGGTGAAAACATCTTTGGCGCCTGGTTCCAGAGTTGTTACAGAATACCTGGAGAAATCAAACCTGCTTAAAGAACTTGAAGCGCTCAATTTCTATGTGGTAGGATACGGCTGCACCACTTGCATTGGAAATTCTGGAGATATGATCCCCGAGGTACAACAAGCTGTCATCGATAACGACATGGTGGTTTGTTCGGCGCTTTCAGGAAATAGAAACTTTGAAGCAAGGATTCATCCAAATATCAAGATGAACTTCCTGGCCTCACCAATGCTTGTAGTTGCCTACGCTATTGCGGGAACAATGGATTTCGATATGAATAACGATTCTCTTGGTGAAGATGAAAATGGAAATCCGGTATACCTGAAAGATATCTGGCCAACTTCTCAAGAAATCAACGAAGTAATGGAGCGTGTTGTTACTCCGGCTGATTATGCTAAAACCTACGCTACTGCTTTTGATGGAGATGATACCTGGAAAGCATTGGATGCTCCTACCGGAATGACATACGATTGGGATGCCAAATCCACTTATATCCAGGAAGCTCCATTCTTTCAAAATATTTCAGAAGACGTGGGAAATCCTGAAGATATCAAAGGAGCCAAAGTTCTATTGCAGCTAGGAGACATGGTTACAACAGATCATATTTCTCCAGCGGGAAAATTCCAACCTGAGCATCCGGCGGGTCAATACCTGGTTTCAAATGACGTAGCCCAAAAGGATTTCAACTCTTATGGATCACGAAGAGGGAATCATGAAGTAATGATGCGCGGGACATTTGCGAACGTTAGGATCAAAAACAAGCTTGCTTCAAGAGAAGGTGGCTGGACCAAGTATCATCCAACCGGTGAAGAGATCCCGGTTTATGATGCAGCAATGAAATACCAGGAATCAGGGACCCCATTAGTAGTGATTGGTGGCAAGGAATATGGTTCAGGATCGTCAAGGGACTGGGCTGCAAAAGGAACTACGTTACTTGGGGTAAAAGCTGTGATAACAGAGAGTTTCGAACGGATACACAGGTCAAACCTTGTAGGGATGGGTGTATTGCCGATGGTATTTATGGAGGGAGAAAACCAGGATACTCTTGGCTTGGATGGAGATGAAATCTATGATATTTCCGGAATTTCTTCCGATCTGACTCCTGGAAAAGTTGTAGATGTAACAGCTACAAAGCAAGATGGATCAAAAATTGAATTCAAAGCCAAGTTACGATTGGATTCTGGCGTTGATGTTGAATATTACAAACACGGTGGCATTCTAAACTATGTTTTGAGAAACTTCTTAAAAGATAATTAACAGACGAGCTTAGTCATATCATTCTAGCAAGCCTGAAAGTGATCTTAACTTCCTCGTTGTTTTTAAGCATCGTAAGCTCAATTGTTTTGCCAGGTTTATTAGAAAAAGGTGCCAACAACTCATCAAGGTTATCCGGTGATATTTTTTTTCCATTGATTGCAATCACCTGATCTCCCACCTGGACTGAGGCTCGCTTAGCTGGAGAATTATCAAGCACATTGGTAATTAAAAATTGATTCGCTGACGGCCCGGTTGCCTCAATGGTGACTCCACTCATATCGTATTCAAAACTTCTTGAGAAATCTTTATTCTTTTTCAGATACAAAGTTTCCCTACTGTAATCAAACACTACATCAAAACGTGATAAAATACCCATCCCTATTGACCCGGTCTCAGAGTATTGACTTTTCGTAAAAGATGCAAGGGGATTTTCCATGCGGTATTTCCCCAACATAAATTCACGGACTCTTCCGATATGTCCTTCCACCCTTCCTCCCGGGCCAACTCCCAGCGGAATTTCCAAATTATGAGAAGGAAGCAGGAAGTAAGTTGAGTCCCCGCTAAAAAGTATGGTGTGCACGGCCCCGGTCTTGATCTGGAGATTACTATTCTTTCTTTCCCAATTTTCGAATAAAATGGATGTATTAACGTAGCAATTTCTTTTTGCCAGTACAAGTGGAATTTTATCGTAACCGCGAGGTGATTCAAAATGATCTGGGTTGTGAAGAACTAAACGTCGCTTTGTCTGATTGATTTCAACCACCAAAAAACCGAATAAATCAAAACCAATTAATCCATGAACAGGTGCCCTGGCCAGACTTGAAAGATTCATATGGTCTTGTTCCAAAACAAGAATTGAATGATTAGCGCCTGTCTGAACTCCTCCATTTAATTTTAATTGCGCTCCATTTGAAGCATAGCCATAATTCGTCTCTCCGTTGACTTTTCCCAACGGAATCTTTCGGGTGTAATTGAGTCCCAGCTGATCTCCAATTGATTTTTGTGTTAGAATAGGGTACTCAACATTTGAATCCAGGATTAACTTCAGTGGGTAATCATTTAGAATGACTTCTAAAACAATGAGGTTGTTTTGAAATTCAAAAGGTATTTCTATGCTTGATGAATCAGTGGAGATTCGAAACCCTTGTTGTCCAAGGACATTCCCAGTGACAAGAAGAGAAATCAAGGCACCAATAGAATGGAGTTTCATTATGCAGCTGGTTTTGAGAGACTAAACAAACATAAATACTAAATCCACTATCTGACAATGATCTGTCTGCTTAAGTACGGATTACTTTCCCTCGGATCCAGTCAGGAGAATCGATCTGACCAAATTCTCATCTATCACCTTTTACGACCGTATAACGACAATGAAAAACTTTACCATTCATAAAAAAGCCCACCTAACGGATGGGCTTTTTTTATATATTCAAATATATTCTTCTAGTTTAACGTTACTCTTTTCAAAATAAACCTAATTCAAATGAAAAAGTTAAGTTTTTTGGTCGCTCTTGCGATCCTGGTATCATGTGCTCCATCCGAAAAAGCATATGAGACCAAAACAGCTACGGAAAATGGCTACACCTACGAATATGTAACAGGTGATGCCATGAACACAAGAATTTATACACTTGATAATGGGCTTAAAGTATACTTAAGTGATTATGAAAATGCTCCCCGGGTCCATGTCTTTCTTCCAGTAAAAGCCGGTGGTAAAAATGATCCTGCTGACAATACCGGACTAGCGCATTACCTGGAGCACATGATGTTTAAAGGCACTGACAAGTTTGGCACACTCAACTACGATGAAGAAAAAGCAATGCTTGACAGTATAGAACAAATGTTCAACTATTATGCAACATTGACGGATCCAAGCGAAAGAAAAGACTTTTATGCCAAAATAGATGAATATTCAAATGAGGCAGCCAAATTGGCCATACCTAATGAATATGACAAAATGATTGCTTTAATCGGAGGCAAGGGACTGAATGCGTATACAACGGAAGATCGAACT
>JANQEC010000062.1 GCA_028278585.1 Cyclobacteriaceae bacterium
CTAAGCTAGAAGTTAAGCTTAGGCTTAGGCTTACTAGAAAGGAAAAATCCAGTGAAGTGAGCGCTCACATTCCATCTCACATCTCACATTCCAGCTTCAACATTCCATCTACGGTCTGAAGCAGAGCCCCAGATGCTGGAATATTAAACTTCAAAAGTTTATGAAAGATTTGGGATTTGAACATCTGTATATGGAAGAAGGTGTTTTTGTTAACAAGGAGAAAAGTATTTGGATGTCGGTTTATGTGGACGACCTGATCATTTTTGGTAAGAATCTGGATGATGTGAATTTTTTGAAAAAGAAGTTGAGCGAAAAATTCAAGATGCACGATTTGGGTGAGCTTTCATACATTTTGGGTATTCGCATTACACGGTTGCCAGATGGGTCGATTCGATTGGACCAAGAAAGATATATGAACAATATTTTGTGGAAATTTCGAATGGAGAATTGTCGATCAACGAACATCCCTGGTGAAAAGAACATGCCATTAAAGGGTGATGGTCAGCCAGTGGATTCTACTCGATACAAGTCTGCCATAGGAAGTCTTCTGTACTTAGCTTTGGGAACTCGACCCGATATTTTGTATGCTGTTGGAGTCGCTGGTTGTTTTGCGAGTGATCCCCAGGAATCACACTGGAACTTAGTGAAGAAAATTTTGCATTATTTGAAGAAGACGAGTCAGCTGGGTCTGGTGTATTGTAAATCAGGGGAGAGAAAGTTGAGCATCATTGGTTACTCAGATGCTGATTATGCCACAGATCGCAATGATTCCAAGTCTACGACCGGTTATGTTTTTGGCCTGAACGGTAATATCATTAGTTGGTATTCGGGAAAACAGAAGAATCTTGCGGACAGTACTTGTTGCGTGGAATACTTTGCCCTCGGTGATGCAGCGAAAGAGGGATTATATCTCCAGAATTTGCTTGAAGAACTCGGACATGCAGTTACACCCTCGATTTTGGTTCATGTTGATAACATGGCGGCTAAGATGGTTGCAGAAAATCCTGTGTTTCATCGAACCATGAAGCATATTCGGGTGTCTGAGCACAAGGTATGAGATTAAGTGGCAAATGGTTCTGTGAAGATCGAATATTGCGAAAGTGCAGAGAATATGGCTGATATCCTTACCAAGGGCCTGCAGCGAAAGAAGTTTGAATACCATAGGACTGGTTTGGGAAGTAGTAGAGAAAGGGCACACTTGTAGGCCATTCACAATGAATTCTAAT
>JANQEC010000119.1 GCA_028278585.1 Cyclobacteriaceae bacterium
GAAAAGAACAAAGCGGCCAGGATGAAGTCATATAGTAAAACCGCCAGATCAAAGAGGCTCATACATGAATTTGAGTACATATGGAACAACCTCAGGTGCTCTTTTGATTATGATTATCCGTCAAAAATTCCCCATTAAAAGTTCGGTAAATCGTCAGGCGTATTATCCCTCGCGAATGTTGATAGATACCTTCTCAGCGTACGGATATCCGTCCAACCTAAAAACAATTGGATTTGATCAAGTGTACATCCATGTCTTACACAAAAGCTTGCAAAAGTTCTTCGGCTTGAATGAAAGGTAACACGCTCAAATGCTTGTATCGTTTCCCTAACGGGCTTGCCTAACCGAAACGTGGTTTTTTGAACCTTGTGTTGAAGGGTAGGCAACTTCATAAGGACTTTTCGTAAGTTCTTGTTTTGCTGTTGATTTTTGGAAAATACACCCGCGAATGAACGCCCATATTTATTAAAGATTGCTTCTGCCTCGGGCTTTAAAGGCACTTCAAAGTAGGCATTCGTTTTTTCAGCATGCATCTTGATTTTGCCATCAACAACATGAAAATCTTCAAGACGCGTTAAGTCACTCCATCGCATTCCAGTCAGCACACTAAACTTGAACGCATCATAAGTTCTCACTTCCGCTGGATTATGAAGGTTTGGAGTGTAATTCTTGTAATCTTCCCATTGATCAACTGTGAGAGCAATAATCTCATCCTGAGATGGCTTTTTGCTTGCGAGTATTTCGATATACTCTTGTGTCTCGTCAATCGGCAATTTCAGATCACTGATTTTATCAATGTATCTGAAAAATGATTTCAGATCCTTTAGGAACCGAGTAATAGTAGAGTCTGTCTGAGAAATAACCTTTGTAACCGAGAAGGTGGCATCCTTTCTCTTATCATAGACTTCATTGGTCTCTTCTTTAGGGGTGGCCAGATATTCAGTAAAATCTTCAATCCAGGCTATATCTATATCACCCATTTTGGCTTTGGGTCTGAACCTTTCTAAACGACGCAGCTTTGAAAGGTATCTATCTATACTTCGATCTTCAGTGATCTTCTTTGACTTGGCCTTTACCTCTTTGATATATTCTGAAAATGCGTCAACAACTAAGGTATTCTTGGTTACCGATAATTGCTTAAGCTCTCTGTTTCTGTCATCAAGAAACGCCTCTACATAAGTGACTTCATCGACGTTCTTTTCGTAAGCCTCCGTGATCAAACTGTCTATGTGTTGTTTCTTCTTAAGAATAGACAAGTTGGCTTCTTCGAACTCGTCCCTGTTCCAGGCTGCCTTTAGACGTCCATTGCTGAATTGTTGGTCATGAACCGTCTTTCTTTTTGAGTGAAGCGTATAGCCAGTTGCCCATCTTTTGGACTTGTAGCGTATGACAACCCGATTGCCTTTTAGCTCAATATTAGTCTGCTTTTTTACCCGATTTTTCATGTATAAATATACGTAAAAATCATAACTTTGTCCGTATGATATGTATGCTATTTTGCTATCCTCGGACAAAATTCGGACAAAAAAATGTTGAGAATTGCGAATTTTGGATAAGAATGAATGAGAAATGATAAGAAAGAATATGAGGCAATAGGAAGCTAAAAAGGCGTTTATTTGTTCAATTTCCTATTTTTTAGCTCTAATTTCCGGTTTCAATTCTAAGAGAGCAACACTCTCCACATGCTGTGTCTGCGGAAACATATCCACTGGCTGGATTTTCTTTACCTCATACGATTCGTCTAATACCTGAAGGTCTCTTGCCTGGGTCGCAGGATTACAGCTTACATAAACAATTTTATCGACTTTCAAGTCTGCAAGCAGTTGAGTAACTCTGGGATGCATTCCTGCTCTTGGTGGATCGGTGATTATCACATTCGGTTTGCCATGTTTTTTTATAAAGTCATTCGCCAAAAGATCCTTCATATCTCCAGCAAAAAACTCAGTGTTCGTAATGCCATTCAAATCAGAGTTTGTTTTAGCGTCTTCGATGGCTTCTTCAACCGATTCAATTCCAATTACCTTCCTGGCTCCGCCTGCAACGAAATTTGCAATCGTGCCTGTACCTGTATAGAGATCGTACACCAGTTCATCGCATTTCAAATCCGCAAACTCAGCAGCTATCTTGTATAGCTCATAGGCTTGTTCTGAATTGGTTTGGTAGAAAGATTTTGGTCCGATTTTGAAGCTCAAATCACCCATTTGTTCAATGATGTGATCCTTTCCATCGAACAGCTTCACGTCCAAATCATAAAAGGAATCATTTCCCTTCCCATTAACGATATACATTAACGATGTGATAGTAGGGAACCTCTCTTTAAGAAAGTTCATCACCAAACTTATCTTTTCCTCATTGTTTTGGAATACCTGAACAATCACCATCAAATCGCCCGTAGTTGAAGTCCGGATGATTAGATTTCTTAAAAACCCGGTTTGATTTTTCAGATCGAAAAATTCAATTCCATTATCGTCTGCAAATTTCTTGAGCGCCAGTCGAATCTCGTTTGAACTGTCGGACTGAAGAAAGCAAGTTTTGATATCAAGAATTTTGTCGAACCGTCCAGGGATATGGAACCCAAGTCCTGTTCTGGTTTGCTCTTCACCCGATTCAATTTCTTCTTTTGTTAACCAGCGAAAATTGGAAAAGGTATATTCAAGCTTATTTCTATAGTACGTCTGCTTTTGTGAACCTAAAATAGGCATGATCCCAGGAAGCTCTAGCCCACTGAGTTTTTTCAAGTTTTCAGAAACATGCTCTTGCTTAAATCTCAATTGAGATTCGTAACTCATATGCTGCCATTTACAACCGCCACACAACCCAAAATGATCACAAAATGGGTCAGCCCGGCTTTCAGATCGAGCACTAAATTTTTCAGGAAGTGCTTGCAAAACCTTCTTCTTTCTACCCGTTACTCTTGCATCAACTACATCTCCCGGGACGGTATCCTTTATGAACACAACCTGCCCGTCCACTCGCCCAACTCCTTTCCCATCGGATGAGATACTTGTTATCTCCACTTTTTCAAGAATCGTCCCTCTCTTCATTTATTTAAAAATATAACCTGGTAGTTAAGTTGATTTGATAGCGCAAAAATAAACGAGTTGTTAGCTCCGTTAAGAAGGGTTTTTTGTAGCTTCATTGTTTATATATAGACCATGAAGAAGATACTCCTAACCATCCTGTTGGGGATTTTCCTAATTCCATTGAAGGCGAACCACATCGTTGGTGGCGAAATAGAGTTTCTTTATGTCAGTGATGGAGTCTATCGAATCAACCTGATCCAGTATTTTGATGAGGCTCAATTCTTAAACCCGGGACCTGAAGGCGCCATTGAAGTCGTGATTTTCAGAAGTAGTGATAACGTCGAAATGTCCGCTCACACGTTGTTCCTAACCAGCCAGGAGTTGGTTCAATACACGAACGTAGAATGTTCAATTGATGAATTAATTACCTCAAGGGTCGTTTGGTCAGCAGAGATCAGTCTGGATCCAAATGAATATGCTGACCTGGAGGGGTACTACATTGTATGGGAAAGATGCTGTAGAAACGAAAACATCAAAAATATAGTGGAACCCATTTCTGCGGGAATGACATACATACTTGATATCCCACCATTGATGAAGAATGGGAAGGTATTTGTGAATTCATCGCCAGTCTTATTCAAACCGCTAAGTGATTATGCTTGCGTAAATCAATTGTATTATATCGAATTTACTGGTGTTGACCCTGATGGGGATTCTTTGGTTTATTCTTTAACCACTCCTCTAAACAGCTCAGGTGCGGTTGCTGTACCGGATCCTACGCCCAAACCTCACGGGAAAGTGAAATTTGAAGATGGATTTTCGGAGACAAATATGATCCCCGGCTCCAGACCTTTGGCAATTAGCGACCGGGGACTCTTAACAGTCATACCTGCAGACACTGGTCTGTATGTATTTTCAGTATTAGTAGAAGAATTTCGTGATGGAGAAAAAATTGGACAGACTCGAAGAGATTTTCAAATGTTGGTTATTACCGGATGTGAACCTCCTGATCCACCAGTTGTGGATGTTGAAATACCTGGTAATCCTGATTTTAACCCGGAAACCGATATTTTGAACTATACAATAGTTGACGCTAAGTGTTTTGATTTTTTAGTGGAGAATATTACACCTGGAGAGACGATCACGCTTCGTGCAGAAGGTGTAAACTTTGACGAAGAATTCGACGACATCTTCAGTCTAAATCAAATACCTATCACTGGAGACGATAGTCAATTAAGAGTTGAAGTTTGCATTCCGGATTGTCCTCCAATACGTAATGAACCTTTTATCCTCGATTTGATCGCAGGAGATGACGCATGTCCCTTACCCCAGTTGGACACCACCCGACTGGTCATTAATGTTCAACCCCCTTCGAACATATTCCCAGCACCGACAACAACCCCTACCCCACTTTCAGTACCTGAAGGTGGGGAAGACTCGAGGCAAATTTCTGCGATCGATGGAGACAACCATGAAATGAAAATGGCACTTTTCATAGAAGGAGTTGAAGACCCGATTACAAGAGGTTTTAGTCTTGTAGATACTGTGAGCACTGCAGGAAGCATCTCAGCAACCATAAAATGGGACACAGATTGCGAGGTGTTCGATTTTTCAGACAGTCAGGATTTCAAACTGGGAGTACTTGTTGAAGACCTGGATGAATGTGATCTTCCCAACCCTGATACACTTTTCATTGATGCAAGCGTCATTCTTCCTCCAAATAACAATCCAGTTGTATCATCCAATGTCGCCATTCCAAACGTTGTTGAGCTTGGCAATCAGCTAAACTTTGATGTATCTGTTTTTGATTTTGACAATGATGATGTAACACTTGATCTGGTTGGAGGAAATTTTGATCCGGATTTTTACGGCATAGCGTTTGATCCAGCTTCAGGCAGCACTTCTGCCACTTCTCCTTTTTCCTGGGATCTCGCCTGCAATGCATCTCTTTTTAGTGATGGACAGCAATTCGAATTACTATTTGTAGGTGATGATGATGACAAGTGCAAAGTGAAAAATTTTGATACGTTGCGAGCGGTCATCCAGGTGAATTATCCTGAAAATGCAGATCCGGATTTCGAAGAGATTTCCCGGAACCAGCAGATAAGAGTAAATGAAAAAGCTGAAATTGAGATAGAGGCCTTTGACCTGGATGCCGACGAAATCACCATTGCATTTGCTACCGGGATACGTCAACCTGCTTCTGATAACTTGTTTTTTGAGCCAGTGACAGGAACTGGAAGGGTAACCGGAGTTTTAGAATGGCAACCTGAGTGTTCGCTTTTTCGATTCGGACAAACAAGTACATTTCAGGATGTCATTTTGCAGGTAACAGATAATGCTTGTCCAATAAGTAATCTTGATACACTAAAAATAACATTTGAGATCATTGATGATAGTGATCGGCAAAATGGATTTCTACCACCAAATGTGTTCACACCCAATGGTGATGGTGTAAATGATACGTTTTCTTTAAGTGGAAATGCGGACAATTCTCAGAACCTTCCAGCTGATAATTGTGACAATACATTCGAATACATCGTGATTAATAACCGAGCCGGAAATACTGTTTTCAGAAGTGAAAACAGAGATTTTATTTGGTCAGGAGGACAGTTTCCAGCTGGGGTTTATTATTATCTGATCAAGTATTCAAACACTGAATTCAAAGGGTTTTTGAATCTCCTTAGATAATTAGAAGCCAAATCCTAATCTAAATCCTTTGGACTCCGAAATCCCATCTCTGAACGACCAATAGTAATCCACACGCATAAACTTGAAAATGTGTTCGATTCCCGCTCCCAGCTCTACGTAATTCCCAATCGCTTTTGTATTCAAATAATTAACTGAAGCAACTGCTTGAAAATTCAATTTCTTAATTAGTGGGATCTTGTTGAAAATAAACTCATTAAAATGATGCTCAAAATGCGCCTCGAGGTAGGTGTCTTTGGTACTAAAGGTGTAATAAGGGAGCAACTCAAATTTGTATTGCTTACTAACCTGACTCAAATTGGTTTGGTTGCCAGAGAAATGTTTGAAATCAGCAAAAATCATAGAGCTAGAACTCAGGAAACTACCTGCTTCTATCATATACGAACTACTTCCGGATAAACCGAGGTTCAAATTATCTGTCGCCCTTAGACTCAGAAAATCATAATTTACATCTCCAAAACCTTTTTTAAGCGTCACATACAGCTGAGGATATTTTGAAGCATATACGATTTTGAAATCAGGTCTCGTAGCATATCGCTGTTTAAATCGAATCCTAAATATAACTTGCGTTGTTAGAGCTTTGGACGTTGAAAAACCCGTCCCAATGGCTCCATCGACACCTCCATTCAATTCCTCATTGTAGGGTTGGTTGGACGTAAAATCCGCCTTATCATCTTTTGCCCAGGTAAAGTCGGTTGTATTCGCAAGCATATCTCTGACAGCATATTCGACTCTTGCGTACATACGGATTCCATTCACCAGCTCTTTTCGAAGTCTTGCATAAGCGAACGATTTCTGATACAGCTTCACAAAATTTCTTCCATTAACCAGTGCCATGTAAGTACCAATGAGAGGAGTAATTGCTCCCTGGTCGTCAAACTGTGAAACGTAACTACCTCCACCAAAATAGATCCTTGTAAACTGATCATCCAGGAAGCGATAGCTGGCATCAAATTTTCCATAAAATTTTTCACTGGAAAATCCATACCTGAGCGACGGACGGATCCAATACTTTGTTCGTTCCTCCTTTTGTGACCATATCGTCGGTTGGAATTCGGTGACCAGGCCCTCAACTGTGTTAAATTGTAACGTACTCTGAATCGATGGAAGCGACCAGTATTTTTCAGCTATGCTATTGTAATGTGTGTAGCCAGTAAGGAGTATATTTCCAGCACTAAGTTTATTGCGCTCGCGATCCACAGAATCCTTATATGGAACACTTTCTTTTACGATTCTGACACTATCTTTTACCCGATAATCCTCCACTTCAAAAGCTGTCAAAGGAATCGGCCGAACGTTTTCCCAGTAGGTGGAATCTCTTTTATTTGATTCCTCTTCTACATATAATACCTCGGCAGTGAAATCGTCTTCTGTAAAAAGATCGCGCACTTCTCCAGATTCAAATGTTGATTCGAATAGATCGTGCTCTTTGTAAAGAGCGTAGTTAGGCTCTACCTCATAGTTGGAATAAACTCCCAGGTAGTAGCCTTCTCCTTTGAAACCAAAACCTCCAAACTGAAATTCAAATTTTTGAGAGATCGGCATCCAGATATCATTTTGGGTTGGAGCAAAAACCTGGTGGATCTTCAGGGAATCGGTAAACTCTATCCCTCTGGCCTTGGTAGCAAGCAAGTCCAACGTATGGAAACGCCATTCATCCTCCACGATGTAGACCACTCCTTCAAAAGCCGGGTCCGTTGACCGCTTAGGTAAAAGCCTGATCTTGTTGATCAGCTTTCCGTTTTCTTCAAAAATTCCCAGCCACTCAAAATCATACATGATAAAAGCCTGACTTGAAATAGGAGAAACAAAAACTCTTTCACCAAGAATTTCATGTGAGTAACTCTTCTCATACGGGTTGATGTTGAAATCGGACGCCTGATTAAAACTGAAACCCTGCTCATTTCCACTCACCTTTGAGGAGATCATGCGTTCACTGATCTTATCCGGACGTTCGAAGGCAAATTTCGAAACTGATTCGGACAGATAAAGAATGCCTGTGTCAACCGTGATCTTCTGACCTAAGATTTTTTCCGGTCGCTTTTTTAAGCGGAACAATCCTTTAATGTAGGCATCGTTCTTAAACGCTCTCACTTCATTCTCGTGGAACTTCCTCTTCTTGATAGCCTCTCTGATCACCCGGTAGGCAGGATCTTCCCCAGCTGTGATGGTCACCGTCTTGAGCTGAAGGGCCTGTTCCTGGAGAGTAAAATTTATTTCAATGGTTTGACCTTCTGCTACATCAACCTCTCTTTCGAGAATAGCATATCCAACATATTGTACTACAATGGTGTGTTTTCCTGGCGGAGTTCTTAAAAAGTAGCTGGCTTGCTCATTGGCCGTAGTCCCATTAGTAGTTCCCTTTATATAGATCGTGGAAAACGGGAGTTTTTCACCACCGGCGCTGGTAATAGTTCCTCTAATGCCTGTTTGTGCAAATAGTAATGCTGATAAGAAGTAAAAAAAGGTTAGAAGGGTTAGTCTCATGGAGGATAGGTTTGTTTTGATGTATTTGACTTGGATATAATGCTTCTAACGCATCTAAGGTTGCATGGCATATAAAAATTTAACAATTGTTTTTAGTTGAACTATCTTGGCAAAACTTACACCAGTTAGTGGATTAACATGCAAAAAGTAGCAATTATTACAGGCGGCTCTTCAGGGATTGGTAAGGCACTGGTCATTAAATATGCGAGTGAGGGATACGCTGTTGTGTTTACAGGAAGGGATGCCGAGCGCATGAAAGGTACTGAGCAAACGCTCAAAGAAGGTGGTTATCCTTTTTTATCGCTCGCTCTTGATGCTGCTTCCGAGACGGACAACCAAAAATTGATTGATGAAACGATCCAAAAATTTGGGCGAGTCGATGTTTTGATCTGTAATGCCGGAATAGGAATGCGTGCCTTGTTCGAGGATTTGAAGCTCGATGTTTTCAGAAAACTAATGGACATCAATTTTTATGGAGCAATCTATGCTGTTAAATCCGCGTTACCCCATCTTCTTGACTCAAAGGGTTCGATCATTGCCATTTCTTCGATCAATGGCTGGAGATCAACTCCTGCCCGTACTGCATATTCGTCTTCCAAATTTGCCATGCAGGGTTTCTTTGAGGCATTGCGAACCGAAGTGATGTCAAGAGGTGTACATGTCCTGGTAGTCTGCCCTGGATTCACTAGTTCAAACATTAGAAATTCCGCATTAGCAGCTGATGGGAGGTCGCAAGGTGAATCCCCACGCAATGAAAAGAAAATGATGTCATCAGAAGAAGTTGCTGAGAGAACATTCAAGGCCCATCAAAAAAGAAAACGAGATCTGATCTTAACTTTCCAGGGAAAAATGGCCGTGATGTTAAACAAAATCATTCCATCAAGACTGGATAAAATGGTTTATAACATGATGAAAAAGGAGGCTGACTCTCCACTTAAATAATCTTGATCTTCCCATTTCTGATATAAACCTCTTCACCTTCCCAATCAATTTTGGTCCACACTGCCGATCGGTGAAGAACTGTCACTTTATGTCCTTTGTTCACCATTTCTACCGGTTCTGCGCCGGCCGAAGGTCCATCCCGTAAGAGTGTACTGTTTTGGCTTATTATACCATAGGTGTCTCTATAGCTGTTGTTAGCTATCAAGAGAAGAGCAGTAAGGGAAATCAACTGAAAAACAGACGCAGTGACGGGTTTTTCGTTCAACTGTCTTTTCTTGAAAATATATACCGATAGAAAAATGGCGATAGCGACCATTAGCAATTGGATTTGTCCACGATATTTGTTCAGTAATGCCACAAAAAAATGAGAATCGTCATAACTGTATCCAATCAGGTTTTTTTCATTGCTTATTTCTTCAATTTTTCCAACCACTGATTTATCAGCAGAATTCTTGTAATACATATCCAGATAATAAAGAGCATCTACATAATTCCCCAAACCGTCTTTGATAAATGCCATTTTCAGAAGCATAGATTCGCTGAAGTTGCCCGCTTGAAAAATAGTTTCATAGAGCTGAAAAGCCTCGGTATACTTCTGTTGTACAAAAAGAGAATCTGCTTGTGATTGCAACTCCTCGTTAGCCAAAGAGGTAAAAAAAGAACCAAAAAAAATGAACACAACTATTAATCGTGAGATCATATGGTATTTTGATTTAAGCTGTCTATTTTTGCATCCGCAATTTAGAGAACGGCTTCTAAATTGCATTTATTTTTATTACAAAAGGAAGATTCGTTAGCTCAGCTGGTAGAGCATCTCCCTTTTAAGGAGAGGGTCCTGGGTTCGAGCCCCAGACGAATCACAACAGGCTTTGATGGACCAGCTGCATGCGGCCGGAGCGGATTTTGACGT
>JANQEC010000186.1 GCA_028278585.1 Cyclobacteriaceae bacterium
CTCCCTTGATAATAGGAGGATTAAGTTGTTGACACTTGCTCCTAATGTTTTTCTAATACCAATTTCCTTGGTTCGCTGTTGGATTGTGAAAGATGTAAGTCCGAATAACCCTAAACATGCAATAAGGATTGTCAAAGCAGAAAATCCACTGAATATTTTGCCAAAGCGAATATCTTCCTTGTACTGAGCATCAAATGCCCGGTCGAGGAAGAAGTAATCCATTTGATAGTCCGTAAAAACATTTGCCCACTCATTTTCCACCGTCCTAACTAATCCTGCCAATTGATCAGACCGTTTATTGGGTGAAGTTTCATCGAGTTGAAGCTTGATAAAGTAGAATTCGGTCCAGGAACTTAGAATATATGCGATTGGTGTGTAATCGTTGTGTAAAGAGGTATGATGATGGTTTTTGAGAACACCTCTTACCGTCAGGTCTGGCCCGTAAAACCCGTCAAGCTCGGCACCAATAGCATCTTCAGGATTCTCGAAACCTAAAGAAGTGGCTAGTTTTTCATTGATAACCACATCACCTTTTGTCCAGGGACTATCACCTCTTTTCAATTCGCGTCCCGCAACCAGATCAATACCAAAGAATTTAGGGTAATCATAATCCATTGCAATAAGCCCTGTAGGCACTGAACTTTCTCTTGACTTATTTTTTAGGTAGAAATTTGTTCTCCATCCAATAGGTTCACCTGGTATTTCACCGCCATTGGTGATTTCTGCAACCCCTGATTGTTTGAGAAGTTCGGTTTTCAATGTGTTAAAACGGGCTACATCCTGCCGCTCATCATCATGTACTGCTCCAGGAGGAGACTTAATTACTAAAACATTTTCAATGTCAATTCCCAGATCTGCGTCTCTCATGTAATTGATCTGGTTATACACCGTCATTGTTCCCGCTATTAAAAGGAAGGTAACTGCGAACTGAATAAAAACCAGGGATTTACGCATTTTGGAACTACCCATGCGCTTTTGTTTTCCGACAAGAACATTCACAATTTTCATTGTTTTCAAGAGCACGTATGGGTATAGCCCAACGATTAATGTGCCTAGAAGTACAAGCCCGATCTGCAGCGATATTGCATTGCTACTAATTAATATGGCCAACGGAATTCCGGTCAATTCTATCAGGTAATTTTCCGAAAGCTGAATTCCACCAATTGCTATTCCTAACGCAATAACATTCATTACCAAGGCCTCGAGAAGAAATAGCAAAATGATTTGCTTAACAGAGGAACCTAAGCATTTTCTGATCCCCATTTCTTTTAATCGCTCGATGGTACGAACCAGAGAAAGATTCATATAGTTGATCCACGCGATAACGAGAATTACAATTGCAATGATGCTAAGTGCTACAATGATCTTGCTGTCGATACCAGCAGTAAAATCATCAGGGCTTTTGGAATTCAGATGGATGTCCTGGATTGGTTGAAGGTAAAAATCCATTGTGTAACCACTTTGGGCATAGAGTTCCTTGGCATTCTCGTCAAATATTCGATTGATGCTTGCTAAAACATCATTTGTTTTCGATTGATCAGAGAGCTTAACGTATGTCAGCATTGAATTGACCCACCTTTTTCTAGATTCGGTGACTCTGTCAATGGAAGGCATTGAAATGAGCAATTCGAAATCCACATGTGAATTCTTTGGAAGGTCTTCTAAAACCCCAACCAACTCGAATTCTGCTGCGCCATCATTGCCACTGAGCGTAAATGGCTTTCCTATGGCATCTTTAGGCGAATCAAAGTATTTCTTAGAGGCACTCAAAGTAAGTACTGCTTTATTAGGCTCATCAAATTTTTCTCCATCTCCTGCTACAAAATCAAAACCAAATAGTTCAAAAGCATCCTTTTCAGCACCCCAGACACCAGCTTGCTCGAAGTTGACCTGCGTATCTCCTGTTTTATAAATGATTGAGGTGTTCGCGTAGCTGTAGTAGTAGAAACGGGCAAGCAATTCAATATCCGGAGATTCATTTAGTAGTAAATCTGAAAGAGGAGAGGGGGATTCCAACTGTTGACCTAAAAGTTGTCCGTTTCGGTAAGCGTTAGCTTCTATTCTAAAAACTTCATCAGCTTTTGGTACAGTAGAATCAAATGAGGTATGGAAATAGACATATTGAGCAATAATGAGGCATGCGCCCATGCCTAATGCCAATCCGAAGATATTGTTAAATGAAAAAACTTTGTTTTTTAAGATTTGACGGATAATCGTCAGAAAATAGTTTTTGAACATGGCCTTTGGGTTTTGATTGTCGTATCAATCCCAATCTATGTGCCAATTCATATAATTGACTGATTAACAATTATTTAACTCTTTTTTTGTGGTTTCTTTTTGTCCAAAAACGCACAAATTATTGTGCAGATACAGACAAGGAGTTTGCTCAATCCGGACTTGATAGTAGAATTTTGTCGTGAAGGATTAAAACACAGGAAAATCAGGCAGTTGGGTCAAGGATAGCATCGCCATGGTGACGAACCAATTTTCATGTCAAGTACTGATCTTGAACTGGTTTAAATCATGTAATAGAAAGTCTAATGTCAATTCTGGGTTACTTTCGTTTCTAATACCTTCCTTTAAGCGAAATTTGTATTATGAGGAAAATTGTTTCAATCACATTTCTGGTGAGTTCTGTTGCTGTTCAAAGTCAAATAAACTTTGAGCAGTTCGAATGGGATGAGGTACTGAAAAAAGCTAAAGAAGAGAACAAAACAGTGTTTCTTGAGGCATATGCGACCTGGTCAGAACCTTGCCAGTTGTTAGAGAAATATGCCTTTTCTGATTTGGAAGTTGCTAACTTTTATAATGATACTTTTCTGAATATTCGCCTGGATATGGAACAATATCCTGGAATAGGCCTGGCTGAGAAATATGAAGTAAGCATTTACCCGACTTTGCTTTTTATAAATGGAAATGGAGAAGTTGTACACCGGGGTTGTGGTGCGATGGATGCAGGGGAATTGTTGGACCTGGGAAGAACAGCTTTGAGTGACAACAATTGGATGACTTTAAATAAAACATTTGAGGAAGGGGAGAGAGAAGGTGGTTTCATGTCCAATTATTTGGGGCTTATGGAACAGGGATGTTTGAATGCGGAAGGCTTTGCTCAGAAGCTTTTATCGAAAATAAAGGTTGAAGATCTGACCAACGAGAATTCGTTTGTATTGATGGAGGAATTTCAGTGGGATATTTATAGTCGTGAATTCCGGTACATGATTGAGAATATGGAGCCATTTGAAGTCGCATTTGGGAAAGAAAGAGTTCACGATAAAATTTTCAATACCTTCCTGGCACAATACCAGGAAATCTATGTTTCAGAAGAACTTCATCTTTTTGGTATACGGGCGTTTCTTGATCAGCTAGATGGTGTTTCTTTTGTTGGATCAGATACCTTGCTAACCATGGCCAATCTTCACTATAGTGAGATAACAGAAGATTGGGATACATTCTCAGAAACAGCAATTGCTTGGGTTGGTATGACAGGTTTAGATGATATAGAAGAATTGAACGAATTGGCCTGGAAATTTTATCTATTTGTGGATAGCAATGAAAAACTAAAGATAGCTTCTGGGTGGGCGAAAGAAGCGATCGATAAGGATCCTTCTCCGTCTTCTATTGACACCTATGCATCACTTCAATTCAAACTTGGTAACAAAAAGAAAGCGATAGAACTGGAAAAGCAAGCAATTGTAATGGCCATAGAACTACAAGAGGATGTAACGCATTATGAACATCAGTTGAAAACTTTTCAGGCGAAATGACTATCCCAGGTTGCTGAAATCCTTGATCTCCGGATCCGTGGTTAGCAGTTTTTGAAAGATCTCATTTAGATTTTCAAAATCCCACGGTTTGGTCACAAAATCATGAATACCGAAATCTCCGACCGCATCGTCGAGTTCGTCACGTTTGATAAATCCGCTCAGAATCATTCGCTTTATGTTTGGATTGTATTCGTAAACATCTCGAAGGAGTTCGACTCCTGACATATGCGGCATTCGATGATCCGAAACGATCAGATCCAGTTTTTCAGATTTGATAATTTCCAATGCTTCAACAGGACCAATGGCTACATAAACATTGTATATTCTTCTGAAGGTAGACTTGAAGCCTCTGAGGTTGGGCGCTTCATCATCAACATAAAGAATGGAAAATTCTTTCTTTGCTCTTACCGGTCTTTCACGTCTGAGGCGTCTTTCCCGCCTTTCTTCCCGACGCCTTTGGCTTTCCATGCTGGCTACTTCTAACATTGCTGGTTAATCGATTAATGCAAATTTAAAATTTTGACCATTGGTTTTACCTCCGTCGCTTACGTAAAACCAACTCGTCATAATACCTACACAAGGCTTTCAGCCTCATTAAGGTTTAACCAATAAAATTTAATTGCACCAAGGTTTTAGAAGTGAGTAATGAGTGAGTATCAGTGCATTAAATACCATCAGCTAAAGTAAAAATACACCTTTTTGGTCGGTGTTTCAAAACTTTCAGAAGTAGTTGATGCTCACCGCTTGTAAAACCCTTATATTGAATTTAATCGAGCCCTTCGTTTAACCGAAACTTCCTTTTAGGTATTCACGGTTCATTCGAGCGATGTTTTCCAATGATATTCCCTTGGGACATTCCACTTCACAGGCGCCCGTGTTCGTACAATTTCCAAAGCCCTCCTCATCCATTTTATTGACCATGTTAACGGCTCGTTCTTTGGCTTCTACCTGTCCTTGAGGAAGCAACGCGAATTGTGAAATTTTTGCAGATACGAACAGCATCGCTGACGCATTCTTACAGGTTGCTACACATGCACCGCATCCAATACAGGTAGCAGCATCGAACGCTTTGTCCGCATCATGTTTATCCACTGGGATAGCGTTAGCATCCTGAGTATTCCCTGATGTATTGACACTTACAAATCCACCAGCAGCCATGATTCGATCAAATGCACCCCGATCAACAACCAAATCTTTAATTACAGGAAATGCTTTTGCACGCCATGGCTCGATATGGATGGTATCACCATTCTTGAATTCTCTCATGTGAAGCTGGCACGTTGTGATTTGCTCACCCGGACCATGTGCCTCTCCGTTAATGAACATGGAACACATACCACAGATACCTTCTCGACAATCGTGATCAAAAGCAACTGGCTCATTCCCCTCGTCAATGAGTTGTTCGTTCAAAATATCCATCATTTCCAGGAAAGAACTATCTGGAGAAATGTTGGAAACCTGGTATGTTTCCATTCTTCCTTTTTCCTCGTTTCCGTTCTGTCTCCAAACCTTAAGTGTGAGATTCAAGCCTTCTGTTGCTGACATAACTTAATCTATTTGTAAGATCTTATTTGTAAGATCGTGTTTTCAATTCTATGTTTTCGTATTTTAAATCTTCCCTGTGAACCACTGCATCTGACGGCTCTCCCTTGTATTCCCATGCTGTGACATAGGTGTAATTTTTATCATCACGTACTGCTTCACCTTCTTCCGTTTGGAACTCTTCTCTAAAATGTCCGCCACAAGATTCATTTCTCTCTAATGCATCCCTGGCGAAAAGCTCTCCAAGTTCAAGGAAATCTGCAACTCTTCCTGCCTTCTCCAGTTCCTGGTTGATTCCATCAGCTGACCCTGGTACAGTCACCTCCTTCCAGAATTCTTCTCGGATCTCACGTATTTCTTTGATGGCCTCCTTCAGTCCTTGTTCATTTCTTGCCATACCCACTTTATTCCACATCACTTTTCCAAATCGTTTGTGGAAATGATCCACAGAGTGTTTGCCTTTATTGTTGATAAAAAAATCAATTCTTTCTTTAACTGATTTTTCTGCTTCATCGAATTCAGGCGTGTCAGTTGGGATCGTTCCAGTCCTGATATCTCCAGCGAGATAATCTCCGATGGTGTATGGAAGGACAAAGTATCCATCTGCCAACCCTTGCATCAAAGCTGATGCACCAAGTCGGTTGGCTCCATGATCAGAAAAATTCGCCTCACCAATACAATAGCATCCATCAATGGTTGTCATCAGGTTGTAATCCACCCAAACTCCACCCATGGTGTAATGCACCGCTGGATAGATCTTCATCGGTGTCTTGTAGGGATTGTCTGCGGTAATTTTCTCATACATCTGGAAGAGATTACCATATTTGGACTCTACTACTTTTTCTCCACGAGCACGAATTTCTTCTTCCGAAGCATCCGGATGGCCATGCACATTCGCATCCTCTTTTCCATATCGCATGATTGCCGAACTAAAATCCAGGTAAACAGCTTCTCCGGTTTCGTTGGTTCCAACCCCAAATCCTGCATCGCTTCGTTCTTTTGCTGCTCTTGAGGCAACATCCCGAGGAACCAGGTTACCGAAGGATGGATATCTTCTTTCCAGATAGTAATCCCGATCTTCTTCTGCAATATCCGTGGGCTTCAATTTACCAGCCCGGATTGCTTCTGCATCCTCTTTTTTGGCTGGGACCCAAATTCGACCATCGTTCCTTAAAGATTCTGACATCAACGTCAACTTTGACTGTTGATCGCCATGCTGAGGGATGCATGTTGGATGTATCTGGGTAAAGCAAGGATTAGCGAAGTATGCTCCTTTTTTATGGATTTTCCATCCGGCAGAAACATTGGAACCCATCGCATTCGTAGATAGGAAGAACACGTTACCGTATCCACCGGAAGCTATTACCACCGCATGGGCTGAATGTCGCTCGATCTCTCCGGTTACAAGGTTTCGAGCAATGATCCCCCTAGCTTTACCATCCACTATTACAATCTCCATCATTTCATGTCGATTATACATTTGGATTTTTCCCTTCCCAATTTGACGTGACATAGCAGAGTAACACCCAAGTAGTAACTGCTGACCTGTCTGACCTTTTGCGTAGAATGTTCTTGAAACCTGAACACCTCCAAATGAACGGTTATCTAGTAGTCCTCCGTAATCTCGAGCGAAAGGAACACCTTGAGCCACACACTGATCAATAATATTTGCAGATACTTCTGCTAATCGGTATACATTGGCTTCACGAGAGCGGTAATCTCCACCTTTTACAGTATCGTAAAACAGGCGATAGGTTGAGTCTCCATCGCCCTGGTAATTTTTTGCAGCATTAATTCCACCCTGTGCAGCGATTGAGTGCGCCCGACGAGGAGAATCCTGGTAACAAAATGCTTTTACATTATAGCCCAATTCAGCCAATGTAGCAGCAGCAGATCCACCCGCTAATCCTGTTCCAACAACGATTACGTCAATGAGTCGTTTGTTGGCTGGATTAACTAGCTTGATGTTGTTCTTGTGATTGGTCCATTTATCCTTTAGAGGACCTTCTGGTATTTTGGAATCTAATTTTGACATACCTCTTAGTTATAGCAAATTGAGATAATGATAAATGGCAATAAAAATAAAGCCGGCAGGAACAGCTAGGGCATATATTTTTCCAAGTTTCCGGATAGCAGGAGTATACTTGTCGTGTCGTGCCCCGATCGATTGAAATGATGATTGAAATCCATGCAGGAGGTGAAGAGAAAGAAACACAAAGGACAAAACGTATATGACAACCCGTATGGGGTTGGCAAACATATGAACTACCTCTTCATAATAGCGGTCAGGATCCTCAGGCTTGAACTGAACATACTTGTAGTTCATTTCTGGTATCCAGAAATCATAAAAGTGAAATCCCAGGAAAAACAAGATGAACAGCCCACTCCAGATCATGTTTCGGGACATCCATGATGAATTTGCAGAACCCTTATTAATGGCATACTTAACCTCCCTTGAATTCCTGTTTTTTATCTCCAGGATAAAACCCATTACAAAGTGAAAAACAACTCCAAAGATCAAAATGGGCTGAAGCAGAAACTGCACCAGTGGGTTTGTCCCCATAAAATGCGATAGTTCATTAAAAATATCTTCACTAAAAGTGGAAGTTACATTTATGGCGAAGTGTTGAAGTAAGAAAATTATGAGGAAAAGAGCGGATAGCGCCATGGCGAATTTCCGACCGATGGAACTAGAAAAAAATTGCTTGGTCCAACCCATGAATTTGGTTAAGTTATTCGATTCTGGTCAAAGGTAATTTCGGAATTCTTGCTGACCAATCTTAATTTCTATTTTAATTGATTTTAAATACTTCATCTGACTAAGTGAAGACACTTTAATAAATGTTTATTATTAACAGTATAAGCACGATTCTTGTTCGTTATAAAGAAGTTATGTGGATGTCGCTAATTGGATTTTTCAATCAAAAATTGAATAACAAAATGCAGGTGAGATTTAAAAAGATATTTTTACTTCTAATTTTTTTGATGCTAGGATCTCAAACTATGGCATCTCATATCCGTGCTGGAGAAATAATTGCAAGAAAAATTTCCGAATTAACCTTCGAGCTGACATTTTTTGGGTACAGAGATGTTGATGGAGTTCCATTTGGACAGGGGCGGTTCAACTTAGGAGATGGCAACTTCATTGGAGATGGTTCGGATACAGATATTCCATGGAACACCAATAAGATCGTTAATCTGGGTAATGGTGTTGAACGATGGGAATTCACCTGGATCCATACCTATGAAGCTCCTAATAATTATCTTGTTAGTTACGAAGAGAATTGGCGAAATGATGGCATCCTCAACATTCCCGATGAGACGCCATTCTATGTTGAAACATTATTAGCCCTTGATGGATTTATTCTCAATTGTACTCCTTATTTCACAGTACCTCCAATCGACCAGGGAGTCGTAGGGTTTCGATTCGAGCATAACCCCGGAGCCTTCGATCCGGATGGTGATAGCCTTTCATATTACCTGACTACTCCTAAAATGTCTAAGCGAGAAAATACACCTAACTATAGAGCTCTTGATGATCCTTTCTTTTATGAAAATGTTGAAACAGGAAGTGAATCGGGTGAACTGGCAACCTTAACACTGGATCCTGTGAATGGAACTTTAGTTTGGGACGCCCCAGGGGGCCGCCTAATTCCTCCCTTGGAAAGCAGAGAATACAATGTAGCCTTTGTAGTTGAAGAATGGCGCAAAATCAATGGAGAATGGTTCAAATTGGGATATGTCACAAGAGACATGCAGATCATCATTTGGAATTTTGATAATGAGCCACCTGAAATTGAAGTTCCAGGTGACACGTGTGTCGTAGCTGGAGATCGCATCACGACAATTATAACTGCAGCCGATCCGGAAGGTGACCCGGTGAAACTGGAAGCTTTTGGAGGACCATTTCAGGTAGAAGGACCTAAAGCAACATTTGCCCCCAATCCACCTACTTTCCAGCCATCACCGGCTTCGCTTGTTTTTGATTGGACAACCGCTTGTGGTCAGGTGAGACAAAGACCTTATGAAGTGCAGCTCAAGGCAACTGACGATCCAACCATTCCCTCGCTTGGAAATGTACCAGGATCAGTAAATTTTGAGACGTGGCGGATCACCGTGGTAGGCCCGGCTCCAACAGGTCTTACCGCCGATGGAGTTCCAGGAAGAAGCATCCAGTTGGATTGGGATCCC
>JANQEC010000229.1 GCA_028278585.1 Cyclobacteriaceae bacterium
TCGAAATCACATACTTAGGTTCTGCCATTTGTTCATACAACCTTTTTACCCGATCTGCCATTTTGAATGTCACCGTTCCTGAGACAATCATTACATCCGCCTGCCTGGGCGAATTGCGAGGAATGATACCAAATCGATCCAAGTCATAGGCAGATGAAGCAGTAGACATAAATTCGATAGCACAGCATGCAAGTCCAAAACCTACAGGCCAAAGGCTACTAAGACGAGCCCAGTTGAGTAAGTCATCTAATTTAGAAACAATGATGCCGCCCTCGCCGGTTTTTAATCCACCTATTTGAGATGTTTCAATTTCGTTCATTGAACTCTTTATAAACTTTTAGCGGGATCTTCGATTTAAAATCAGGCATTTGAGGTCTTGGACGAACCCAATTGAGCATCCCCTTCGACCAGACATATATCAGTCCAACTGCTAAAATTCCAATAAAAATAAATGTCTCTATCAATGAAAATTGACTCCATAACCCATTTGTTTCAGAAATCAGTTGCTCATTACCAAAAACGGTAGCCCATGGAAAAAGAAAAATCAATTCTGCCTCAAACAGCAAAAAAATTAAAGCAATAACATAAAATCTAACATTGAATTTTCCCCAAGCTGATCCGGTCGGTTCTTCTCCAGATTCATACGTCATTTGCTTTTCAGGAGTTGGGTTTTCAGGCCTTAAGATTTTCCCGACCAACAACATGATTATTACAAATACCAGTGCACCAACAATGAAGAGCAATACCGTTCCAAAACCACTGATTTCAGTCATAAGGGGAAATTACAGAATTATTGGTATTTAGCTTAGAATTTCAGGGGATCGAGGTGCTTGAAATGTCCGTTTTGTTTGATCCTGTCCTGAGCACTTTGCGCACGTTCCAGAGCTGGAATAAGTCTCTTCAAGTGATCGATACCAAAACGTAATCGCTCACTTTCTTTTCTCATCTCGAGAAGCATGTATTCTTCCTCCGGCTTAAACCCTATTTTATGCCCAATTTCAAACACGGAATTTATCCCAGTGATATCAGGAGTTTGTATTTCTCCGAGCCACCCAAATAATTCAAGTACCAATTCTTTGAATTGCATTAATTCACTTAGATCTTTATCATTTTCGTCATCTAAAAACCTTATTGTACCTCCTGCATAAAGTTTATCTTTCCAGGGGTTTTGAAAATCCAGTACCTCGAATACCCTTAAACCAAGCGTTTTGATATCCATTCTTCCATCCGGGTATTCCTTTGTTACCTCAACTATTTTCACTTCTGTACCTAGTTCCACCTTGTTAAGCACATGAGAAGCTATACCAAAGGTCAGACCTTCATCCAGACAATCCCTGACCAACTGCTTATAGCGTGGTTCGAAAATATGAAGGTTGACTCCCTCTCCAGGAAATGCAACAATATTTAATGGAAAAATTGGTAACTCAACAGACATCAATGTTCAAACTCGATTTATAAAAAATAGTTTGGTTAGCTTAGAATGATGAGCAAAGTTATGATCAATCAGGGAAGAACTGTTCCACTTACCTTTAGATTAGTTGGAATGGTCATAGTAATTGTGGCTGTTGTTTTTTCTATGCAAATCTTCAGTGAAGTATTGGCCATCCTCCTGGCGATGGTACTTTCCCTGATTGTCCCAATGCTTTGGTTTTCATTCCAAATAATTACCATTGATCCTTCAGCGCAGGAAATCCACTATGGAACATGGCTTATGGGCTACAAGACAGGCAAACCCAAAAAATACCATTCACTTGACAAAATCTTTATCAATCGGGTAAAGACAAGTCAAACCATGTATTCAAGATCCAATACAAGCCATACTGCAAAAGGTGTAGAATATCACGCATATCTGAAGTTCAATGAAGAAGAAAAGATTTTTCTTGCAAGCGACAAAGACGAAAAACGTCTGGAAGACAAGATGATAAAAATCAGGGAAAAACTGGACCTGAGTTAAACAAATGTCTATCCGCATCTGATTAGTTTTGCCCAACTTCAAGAATCCATGGCAAAATTTCATACGCTCACTATAAAATCTATTTCGAGACCGACTGAGGAATCGGTTGCCATTTCATTTGACATTCCCACTGACCTTAAGAACGAATTTCGATTTATCCAGGGCCAGCATCTTACATTGAAAAAGGACATTGATGGAGAGGATACAAGAAGGACCTATTCGCTATGCACTTGCCCGCTGGATGACGACCTAACGGTGGTGGTTAAAAAATTAAAAGGAGGTAGATTTTCAACGTATGCCAATGAAGAATTCAAGCCTGGAGATGAGATTGAGGTCATGCCACCACATGGAAGTTTTTATACTGAGCTCGATCCTGAAAATGAGAAGACCTATGTAGCGTTTGTAGCAGGAAGTGGAATCACACCAGTCATTTCAATACTAGAGACAACCTTAAGGAGTGAACCCAAAAGCGAGTTCATTCTATTCTATGGCAATCGTAAAACGAGCACGATTATTTTTCAAGAAAGGTTGGAGGCCTTAAAAAATAAATTCCTGGGAAGACTAAGCCTGTATCATATACTTGACGAGGAACGGCAAGAGTCTGATCTTTTCAACGGGATGATCGATGATGAAAAAATCAGGGTGTTCGCCAACGTATTTTTTGATCCTCAAAAAACAGACGAATTCTTTACATGTGGTCCTGAACCGATGATGCTTGCGGTTAGAGATACACTTAAAAATCTAGGTGTGAATGAAAAGAAAGTACATTTGGAACTGTTCACTTCTCCAGTTGGAAAATTAGGTACAACTCAGAAAGAAGTTGAACATCAGGAAGCGCACAGTGAAATTACCGTTGTACTTGATGGAAACAGTATAACATTTCCTTATGACTCAAAAGAATCAATACTTGATGTTGCTTTTCAGAATGGAGCAGATCTACCTTATGCCTGTAAAGGTGGTGTTTGCAGCACCTGTGTCGCAAAGGTAGAAGAAGGGGAAGTTGATATGGAAATAAACTATGCACTAGAACCCGATGAGCTGGAACGAGGTTTGGTTCTTACATGCCAATCCAGACCCAAAACAGATAAAGTAAAGCTGAGTTTTGATGTATGAATTAAAAGAACAAATCAATTGTTTATACAGTTAACTACCTTTGTATAAAGTATTTAGAAGATGGACGAAAAGCACCTCGAAGATCATTTCAATGAAAAAATAGATCAGGACGTTCGAATAGAACCGAAGGATTGGATGCCTGATCACTATCGCAAAACGTTGATCCGGCAGATCTCCCAGCATGCCCATTCAGAGATTGTTGGAATGCTCCCGGAGGCGAATTGGATTTCAAGGGCGCCAACGTTGAGAAGAAAAGCAGCCGCTTTGGCGAAAGTTCAAGATGAGGCTGGCCATGGACTTTACTTGTACAGTGCATGCGAAACACTTGGTGTTGACCGAGACACCCTCTTAGATCAGCTTCACACTGGAAAAGCCAAATATTCCAGTATTTTCAATTACCCCACATTGACCTGGGCAGACATGGGTGCCATAGGATGGCTGGTCGATGGAGCTGCTATCATGAACCAGGTGCCATTGTGCAGAGCTTCTTATGGTCCTTATGCAAGAGCAATGATTCGCGTATGCAAAGAAGAATCATTTCACCAACGACAAGGTTTTGAGATCATGCTTACGCTGTGTAAAGGATCAGATGAACAACAGAAAATGGCTCAGGATGCATTAAACAGATGGTGGTGGCCGGCCTTAATGATGTTTGGCCCAACGGATGCTGATTCCCCTCATACAGAGCAATCCATGCGATGGGGGATCAAACGTTTTACAAATGATGAGTTGCGGCAAAAATTCGTTGACGTATCTAAGCCACAAGCTGATCTTTTGGGCATCAAAATTCCAGATCCAGATCTTAAATGGAACGAAGCAAGAGGCCATTACGATTTTGGTGAGATCAATTGGGATGAATTCTACAATGTCATAAAAGGAAATGGACCTTGCAACAAGCAAAGAATTGATGCACGTACCAAAGCATGGGAAGAAGGTGCCTGGGTACGTGAAGCAGCAAGTGCCTATGCGGAGAAAAAAACTAAGCAGCAAGCTGCATAATTGTGAATTGGTGATTAGTTAACTGGTGAACTTTTAAAATACCAATTAACTATTCGACTGTTTAACCATTTAACTAAATAGAAATGAACAATTGGCCACTTTGGGAAATATTTGTCAGGAGTAAGGCAGGTTTGAATCACAAGCATGTGGGCAGTCTCCATGCGTCAGATGCCGAAATGGCGATACAAAACGCCAGAGATGTATACACAAGGAGAAACGAAGGTGTAAGTATTTGGGTAGTTGAGTCCAAACATATTACTGCATCAGATCCGGACGATTCTGATCCACTGTATGAGCCTGCAAAGGACAAGGTATATAGACACCCAACTTTCTATGACCTTCCAGATGAAGTCAAACATATGTGATATAGTTATCAGCCAAAAAAGTTGAATGTTAATTAGTTTAGATAACCTCCGGATCAACTATTCAACCAATTACTGTTTAACTAGCAACTAATAGGGAATGAACCAGAACCTTTTTAACTATACACTCCAACAGGCCGATAATTGTCTTATCCTTGGTCAGCGCCTTGGCGAATGGTGCGGTCACGGGCCCGTTTTGGAACAAGACATTGCCATGACAAACATTGCACTGGACTTGATAGGACAAGCAAGAATGTTGTACCAGTACGCTGCAGAAATTCAAGATGAAAAAAGATCTGAAGATGATTTAGCTTATTTACGGGATGCCTGGGATTTCAAGAATGTCTTATTGGTAGAACAACCTAATGGTGATTTTGCAAAAACCATTTTGAGACAGTTTCTTTTTGATAGTTTCAATTGCCCATTCTACGAAAAACTAAAAGAGAGCTCTGATGAGAGGCTTGCAGCTATAGCCGCTAAATCACATAAGGAAACCCTCTATCACCTGAAATGGAGCGGTGATTGGGTCCTTAGGCTGGGAGATGGAACTGAAGAAAGCCATAATCGAATTCAAAATGCGTTAAATGAATTATGGCCCTATTCCGAAGAAATTACAACTCCCTCAGAGGCTGACATTGATGCCAATAAAAATGGGTTCGGAGTGAATTTGAATGACATCAAGTCAGAACGAGAAACTAAAATACGTGAGGTCTTAAACGAAGCTACCCTGACCATTCCCGATAGTGCCTATAACCACACTGGCGGAAAGGAAGGAAAGCATACGGAATACCTCGGTTATATCCTGGCAGATTTGCAATTCTTGCAAAGAGCTTACCCAGGAAATGAATGGTAGTGTATTAGTTAATTAGGTTGAACAGAGTTTTCTAAACAACTACCAATTAAACGATTCAACCCCCCAATCAACTGGTGATCGAACATGTAGATCATAATTTCTATCTCCACTCTTGGAAAATCCCTGAACAAACCAAGGGTATGCAAGTAGTCCATGCTAAAAACCTGACCTATGTTGATAGTGGCCTATCATGCGATACTTTCAACATCATACATATCCACAATGCCGGTGATCTTATAAACCAGGAAATTGGTCATGCGATAGATCATTTCAAGTCCCGAAATCTTGATTACTGCATCTGGGTTAATTCAGAAAATCTATCAGGTGAGGTCAACCACTCCCTGAAACTTAATTCGGTCACAAAACAAAACGAGGAAGCTGGAATGGTGCTGCAATTGGATAATTATCAGCTGAATATGAGCGAACAGCATTCAAATATCAAGATTGTTGATGATGATCTTTCGTTAAAGAAGTATGCACAAGTGATCGCTGAAAATTGGACTCCAGCTGATCAGAATGTCATTGAATACTTCAAGCAAACCGCAAAGCACTACTTAGACCAAAGAAATAAAATAATTCTCCTGGTGTATTATCATGAAGGTTCACCAGTTTCCACTGTCGAGATGTTCCCATCGGATGATGAAACAATGGGACTATATGGATTTGCAACTTTATCAACACATAGAGGGTTAGGAATTGGAACTTCACTTATGACTTTTACATTAAATAGAGTAAAGCAGCTTGGCTATAAACAAGCCATTTTACAAGCCTCTGAAGATGGAATTGGCATTTATAGAAAGTTTGGATTCAAAGAGTTAACTACCTATTTTGAATACGCTTAATATGGTAATAGATCAAGATCATATCAAACAACTACTCGAAGAAGTGACCGACCCTGAGATACCCGTTATTTCTATTCGTGATCTTGGAATACTAAGAGACGTTAGAATAGAAAATGATCAAATCGAGATAATCATTACTCCTACGTATTCAGGCTGTCCAGCGATGTTAGAAATAGAAAAAAATATCAACAACACGTTGAAAAAAAATGATATTGAAAATTTTAAGATCACAACTGTACTTTCTCCCCCATGGACCACCGATTGGATGTCAGAAGAAGGAAAACAAAAATTAAAAGAATACGGCATAGCACCTCCCAACCCATCCAATGAGGAGGACATTCAATGTCCGAATTGTGGTTCTCATAATACAAGTTTGGTCAGCCAGTTTGGCTCAACTGCATGCAAGTCCCTTTTCAAATGCAACGATTGTCTCGAGCCGTTTGATTATTTCAAATGTCACTAATTTTGAAGCCGAAACCACTAGTTAACTAGTTGAAATAGTTAATTAGTTAAAAGTGGCTCAAAACATTATTGATTTGGAAGTTTGGAAAAAAGGTAGAATTTTCAGAAATGGAATTTCAAAAATAACTTCTCAATTGTCAAAACAAGAGCAATTCCGATTAAGTGACCAATTGATTAGAGCATCAAGATCCGTAACTGCGAATATTGCAGAAGGTCATGGTCGCTTTCATTTTCAGGAAAACATTCAGTTTTGCAGACAAGCCAGAGGAAGCCTGATTGAATGTTACGACCATTTGACTGTAGCACTTGATGAAGGCTACATATCGATGACAATTTTTGACGAATTTGCCGGTAAATATGAGGAGCTAATCAAGATGCTAAATGGATATATTTCATATTTGAAGAAAAGGAAACAAGAAGGATAGTCTCCGCTATTCAACCAATTAACTATTTAACTAATCAATGACTATACAACTTCAACAAAAAGGTACACTCGGAATCATAACTCTCAATCGTCCTGAAGTCTTCAATAGTTTTAACAAAGAAATGGCGCTTGCTACCCAGAAAGCACTTGACGACTATGAGAACGATGCTACAGTAAGAGCCATCATGATAACCGGTAATGGAAAAGCATTTTGTGCGGGTCAGGATCTTCAGGAAGCGATCGATGACAATGGTTTGGAGATAAAGCAAATCGTCGACGAGCATTATAACCCGATTGTCAAAAGAATTCGATCCATTAAAAAACCAATCATTGCTACAGTGAATGGTGTGGCAGCTGGTGCAGGAGCCAACATGGCATTGGCCTGCGATGTAGTGGTTGCTTCTCGATCTTCTTCTTTTCTTCAGGCATTCAGTAAAATCGGCCTGGTGCCGGATACTGGGGGAACTTTTACATTACCTCGAATTATAGGCTTCCAAAAAGCCTCCGCTCTGATGATGCTCGGCGATAAAATTCCTTCAGAAGAAGCTGAGAAAATGGGGATGATCTACAAAGTATACCCGGATGAGAACTTTTTGTCAGAAGCAGAAAAATTGGCAGCCAAGCTGGCCAATATGCCAACTAAAGCCTTGGGCTATATCAAAGAAATGCTAAATCAGTCCATGACTAACAATCTTGATCAACAACTGGAAATGGAGATGGAGTATCAATTCAAGGCAACTGAAACTCGTGATTATAAGGAAGGTGTGCAGGCTTTCCTGGAAAAAAGGAACCCGGAATTTAAAGGAGAATAAATGCCAAAATTAAGTGTTATAGGTGCAGGTACTATGGGTACTGGAATTGCACAGGTGGCAGCCTCCGAAGGTTGGGACGTTGTAGTTAACGACAGCAATTCAGCAGTTATTGAAGAGTCTTCCAAAAGTCTGGTAAAAGTGATGAACCGACTGGTTGAAAAAGGAAAAATAGATCAGCAAACTGCAGATTCTATCCTGGGAAGAATTGATTTCACTGAAGACCAGCAGCATTTTGAAAATAGTGATCTGGTAATTGAGGCCATCGTGGAGAACCTGGAGGTGAAACAAAAGGTGTTTTCAGCAATAGAAAAAATTGTGAGGCCAGACACAATCATTGCCTCAAATACTTCTTCGCTTTCCCTTGCCTCAATTGGAGCTTCATTAGATAATCCATCAAGATTTGTAGGCATTCACTTTTTCAACCCTGCTCCTTTAATGCCCTTGGTAGAAATTATTCCTGCCGTTCAAACTGTTCCACGAACAATCGAACAAGCTAAAGGTTGGATAGATAGTTGGAAAAAAATAACTGTGCTGGCGAAAGACACACCCGGGTTCATTGTGAATCGTGTAGCACGTCCCTTTTATGGCGAAGCCCTACGAATATATGAAGAAGGTATTGCAGACTTTGCCACCATAGATTGGTCCATGAAAGAGTTAGGAGGATTTCGAATGGGTCCATTCGAATTGATGGATTTCATAGGAAACGATGTGAATTACACAGTTACTGAAACAGTATTTGAGTCTTTCTTTTATGACCCAAGATATAAGCCTTCATTCACTCAGAAAAGAATGTCGGAAGCAGGATTACTAGGAAGAAAAACTGGAAAAGGTTACTATGATTACTCTGAGGATGCTTTCAAACCAACAGCTAAGATGGATGAAAAGCTTGGGAAACAAATTTTAGACCGTGTTGTTGTCATGCTCATCAATGAGGCGGCCGACGCATTGTTCCTCAATATTGCAAGCAAAGAAGATATTGACCTGGCAATGACAAAGGGTGTGAATTACCCGAAAGGACTATTGAAATGGGCCGATGAACTGGGAATTAATTGGTGCGTAGAACAGTTGGATAAACTGTATGATGAATACCATGAAGACCGGTATCGATGTAGTCCGCTGCTTAGAAGGATGGAGAAAGAGAAAAAGAATTTCTATTCATAATTAAAAATTAACTGGTTGAATAGTTAATTAGTTGATATTTAGAAAATTCCATTCTATTAATTAACCAATTAATCTAATTAACTATTTTAACCAATCAACTAGTGACTAAGGCAGAGAAAATAGTAAACCATATGATGTCCGCTGATGCATTTAGTCAGTGGCTTGGAATAGAAGTGCTTGAAGTAGAAGATGGAATGGCAAAGATCAAAATGAAAGTCAGAGAAGAAATGGTAAATGGTCACGGAGTGGTGCATGGTGGAATTTCTTTTTCATTGGCCGACAGTGCATTTGCTTTTGCCTGCAATTCTCACGGGCAAAAAGCAGTCTCCATCGAAACATCCATTAATCACATCAAACCTATTTTCGTCGGAGATGAATTGATCGCTACCTGTGAAAAGGAAAGCACATCCCGAAGCGTAGGGTATTATCTTACCCGGGTTATAAGAAACGGTGAGCTGGTTGGCCTGTTCAAAGGGGTGGCCTTTAGAAAACAAGAAGAATGGGAAGTGTGAGCTATCAATCAGAGCTGCTTTAATCTGACAACTCAAGAACTGACAACTAAAAATGAAAGAAGCATATATTATCGACGGAATACGAACACCAATTGGAAAGTTTGGTGGTACACTCGCAACAGTTAGAACAGATGACCTGGCCGCATTGGTCATAAAAGAATTAATGTCGCGAAATTCATCCGTTGACCCCGCACTTATAGATGAGGTGATCATGGGGTGTGCGAACCAAGCTGGTGAAGACAATAGAAACGTTGCTCGTATGGCGCTATTGTTAGCCGATCTTCCATATTCAGTCCCAGGTGAAACAGTGAATCGATTGTGTGCGTCAGGCATGTCAGCCATTGTTCACGCGAATCGTGCCATTAAAACAGGAGACGGAGACATATTTATTTCAGGAGGGGTGGAAAATATGACTCGAGGGCCTTGGGTAATATCAAAATCTGCAAAACCCTTTGGTACTGATGCAAAAATGTATGATTCCAGTTTCGGATGGCGTTTTATCAATCCAAAAATGGAAAAGATATATGGAACGGATTCAATGGGCATGACCGCTGAAAACCTGGTGGATATTCACAAAATCAGCCGTGAAGATCAGGATGCTTTCTCATACTCGTCACAAATGAAAGCAGCAAAGGCTCAGGAAAATGGAAGGTTATCAGAAGAAATTGTTGCAGTTGAAATTCCACAAAGAAAAACAGACCCTATCATTTTTGATCAGGATGAATTCATAAAAGCAACGACCACTAAAGAAATTCTGGCAAACTTAAGGCCGGCCTTTAAAAATGATGGTTCTGTGACAGCAGGAAATGCATCAGGACTCAACGACGGAGCAGCAGCCGTTCTTGTTGCCTCAGAAGATGCTGTTAAAAATCAGAACCTCACCCCCAAGGCTAGAATTATTTCATCGGCAGTGGTGGGTGTAGAGCCGAGGATCATGGGGATCGGTCCTGTAGAGGCAAGTCAAAAGGCACTTAAAAAAGCAGGTTTAAGCCTGGATGATATTGATATCCTAGAGATCAACGAAGCGTTTGCTGCCCAATCCCTCTCATGTACACGAGCCCTTGGGCTATCTGATGATGATGATCGCATAAATCCGAATGGAGGTGCTATCGCAATAGGTCATCCCTTAGGCATGACAGGAGCAAGGATTACGTATTCAGCAGCGTTGGAACTTCAAAGGACAAATAAAAAGTATGCATTGGCAACCATGTGCATTGGCGTTGGTCAAGGCTATGCCATTATTCTAGAACGAGCATAAAAAAAGGCTACCAAATTGGCAGCCTTTTCAAGGTATAATTCAATTTTCTATTAATCTCTACTCAAGATCCTAACCCCCAGGTTGAACTGAAGGAAGTTGAAATCACTTACGATGTTGTAAGCAAGTCCAAGGTTTAATCTTCCTACATATACACCAGCTCTTGGCGCAAAGCCAATCTTTGACTCTCTGTCTCCTTTTGGCAATCCGCTGATTTCAACACCTTCAACGCTATAGTATCCAATCCCTAAGCCTCCGTATGGTGTAACAGAATTTGTAGAGAATCTGTATGTAAAGGTGGGCTCGATGACCAACATACCAAGTGCAGACACAGACGCTGTTGATCCCGAAAGATCTCCCCCTGCAAACGCATTGGAACTGATTAATAATCCCAGGTCAATATTTTCGTTCATCGCATATTTTGGCTCCAAATAAAAACCAACACCCAAATCATAGGCATCGCTAAAATCTCCTTGTGGAGAGTTAAAGTTCAGTCCTAGTTCGACGTGTGCTTGAGCCATTGAGGAATATCCAAGAATTCCAATTGCAAGAACAGTAAGAAATAACTTTTTCATAGTTTGATTGTTTTGTTTGGTGAAAATTCAATTGCTAAACTAGTCTTTTTAATCGCTTACGCAAATACCAGAGCTCAGGCATTTTATAAATGGCATAATTAGTTTGTGAATAATTCATTCTCTTAATTTGAATAATTATGGAGTAACAGGCAATTATTGCTTAATTAACCCACAAGGACCTCATTTACATCATGATCTATTCTTTCAATAATATCAAACCTGTAATCCACGAATCCTCATTCATTCATCCACTCGCTGCAGTGACAGGTGATGTGATCATAGGTAAAAACGTCTACATTGGCCCTGGAGCAGCAATTCGAGGCGATTGGGGCAGAATTGTCATAGAAGACGGATGCAATGTCCAGGAGAATTGCACAGTACACATGTTCCCTGGAATTACGATCACCTTGCAAGAAAATGCTCATATTGGGCATGGAGCCATCATTCATGGGGCACAAGTTGGAAAAAATGTTTTGGTGGGAATGAATGCTGTGATCATGGACAATGCAGAAATTGGAGAAGAAAGCATCGTTGGAGCGCTTAGCTTCATCAAATCGGATGAAGTCTTTGAAAAAAGAAGTTTGATTGTAGGAAATCCAGCCAAAAAAATAAAAGAAGTCAGTGATGAAATGGTCCAATGGAAATCAGAAGGCACTAAACTCTATCAACAATTACCTAAAGATTGTTTTGAAACACTGCGAGAATGCGAGCCACTCCGTGAAATTGAAAACAACAGGCCCATTGCATCTGCTGATTATAAAACCTGGAACGAAAGCAAGCTTAAATAGTCTTTAAGAATGGCAGAGAAAGAAAATAAAAATATGCATATAGCCGTATCGGGTAACATTGGGGCAGGTAAAACCACCCTAACAGAGATGCTATCCAAACATTACGGTTGGCATCCGGAATACGAATCAGTAGAAAACAACCCGTACCTCGAAGATTTTTACGGAGACATGCATAAGTGGTCCTTTCACCTACAGATCTTTTTTTTAAATAGTCGTTTTGAACAAATAAATAAGGTACGATCAGGTGACAAAACCGTCATACAAGATAGAACCATCTATGAAGATGCTTACATTTTTGCAAAAAGTCTTTACAAACAGGGGTTCTTTAAGGAAAGAGACTATCACAGTTATCGAGCACTTTTTGACTCAATGATCAAGTTTATTCAACCTCCCGATCTTTTGATTTACCTCAGATCAGATATCAGCAAACTGGTTCACAACATTGAAACAAGAGGCAGAGATTACGAAAACCTAATCCGTATAGACTATCTGAAGGGCCTTAATCAGCACTACGAAGATTGGATTTCAAACTACACTGCAGGTAAACTTCTGATCGTAGAAGTGTCTGGCATGGACTTTTTGAACAATCCTGAAGATTTTTCAAATATCGTCTTCAAGATAGATACCGAACTACATGGATTGTTTAGCTAGAAAAAGCCCAACCTGGTTGTAGATTTGCTGAGAACTTAGCATCAAAACATGGCTATACCCAAAATAAAGCATTACATCGGAGGCAAGTGGATAGAAGGTGAAGGTGATGGTGAAATATTACACAATGCAATTACAGGCGCTCCTGTTGCGGCCCACACAATTGAAGGAATTGATTTTAAAGCTGCCTATGATCATGCAAGATCTGTGGGTAACCCGGCCTTGAGGAAAATGACATTCCAGGAACGAGGGCTTATGCTAAAAGCCCTGGCCTTCCATCTTTTGGAAAAAAAGGAAACATTTTATGAATCATCAAAGGCGACTGGCGCCACACGAATAGATAGCTGGATTGATATTGAAGGTGGTATTGGCAATATTTTTTCAAACGCAAGTCTAAGAAGACAATTTCCGGATCTACCCTACCATGTAGATGGTGAGACTGTCGGTTTGAGCAAAGGAGGTTCATTTGTTGGACATCACATCATGGTGCCAAAAGAAGGTGTTGCCATTCATATCAATGCTTTTAATTTTCCCATTTGGGGTATGCTTGAAAAGGCCGCCGTTAATTGGTTGGCCGGTGTTCCGTGCATAATAAAACCTGCTGAACAAACCTGTTACCTCACTGAGGTGATGGTTAAGGAAATAATTGATTCCCGTATTTTACCTGAAGGCGCATTGCAATTGGTTGCAGGCTATGGTAATGGAATCCTTGATCATGTAAACTCACAGGATATTGTAACATTCACAGGATCTTTTGAAACAGGAAAGAAACTCAAAACTCTCCCACAAATAGTTGAGAACTCAGTTCCATTCAACCTGGAAGCTGATTCCTTGAATTGTGCTGTACTTGGTGAAGATGCTACTCCAGGCACACCAGAGTTTGACCTGTTCATCAAAGAAGTGCGTAAAGAAATAACCGTCAAATGCGGGCAAAAATGTACGGCTGTTCGAAGAATCATCGTCCCTGAAAAACTCACAGAAGATGTCCAAATCGCACTCGGGAAAGCACTTGCCCAAACGACGATTGGTGATCCCCAGGTTGACGGCGTCAGAATGGGGGCCCTGGCCGGAAAAGAACAGTTGGAAGAGGTGACCAAACGTGTAGCTGATCTGGCCAAAACCTCTGAAATGGTCTACGGGACATTGGACAAAGTTGACATTACGGGTGCCGATTGGGATAAAGGTGCTTTTATTTCCCCTATTCTGTTTCTCAACCAAAAACCACTCAAAACTGAAGAAGTTCACGAGATAGAAGCATTCGGTCCTATAAGTACAATCCTTCCTTACAAAACGATGGATGAAGCCATTGAAATCTCGAAAAAAGGTAAGGGATCTCTTTGTTCATCTATCACTACAGCTGATGATAAATTAGCAACTGAATACGTGGTTGGCGCTGCGTCTCATCATGGTAGAATCCTGGTGTTAAATGAAAAATGTGCAAAGGAAAGTACGGGTCATGGGTCACCTATGCCAATGCTAACACATGGAGGTCCCGGACGTGCCGGAGGAGGAGAAGAAATGGGTGGAAAACGAGGGGTGATGCATTACATGCAGCGAACAGCCATTCAAGGCTCGCCTACAACGCTAACAGAAATAACCCAACAATATCAATACGGTGGAGAATACAAAGACCCGGGACAGCATATGTTTGCCAAATACTTCGAAGAAATTGAAGTAGGGGACACAATCATAACCGCTAAACGAACAGTAACGGAGGCTGACATTGTAAACTTTTCTAATGTAAGCTGGGATCATTTTTATGCCCATACGGACGAAACTTCACTGGAAGGAACAACTTTTGAGCGAAGGGTAGCACACGGTTATTTTATTCTTTCTGCAGCGGCAGGACTATTTGTACAAGCCAAAAAAGGCCCGGTACTTTTGAACTATGGTCTTGAAGAATGTCGATTCACTAAACCAGTTTATCCTGGAATGACCATTGGTGTTCGATTAACGGCAAAAGAAAAAGTAGACCAGGAAAAAAAGGATGATATAGCTAAAGGCATTGTTAAGTTCCTTGTGGACGTATATGATGAAACAGATGAGACAGTGGCCATCGCCACAATTTTGACCATGATCAAAAAGAAGGATCAGAGTTAGTTAGTTGTCAAAAACAACTTAATACTAGGATCGCCCTTGTGAAGTGCCATAGTTGCTCCTTTTGTAAATAGATCATTGAAATCATCAGGATTCAAGAAGATGTTCATGATATCATTGAAATTTGATTCGGAATAGAACGTCTGAAATCGCCAGGCACCAGCAAATTGGAAGCAGGACTTGTAATTCTCTCTTCCTGAAAGATACCGATTGATCACACATCTAAGCACATCAATGGATCGCTGGTCCGGGACAGTCGGAGTACCGGATTTGGCCATAGACAACCAATTGGAAACTCGTTGATAGTTAGCATCCTTTTGAATACCATTTTCTAACTCCGGCAGCAACTGATCAAAAAAGGGGCCCTGATCCCAAATCAATTCCTTGAACTTTTTTGGATACAATTTTATAAGGTTTGTATAGAGGTACAGATCCTTTTCTAAATCATTTAAATAAGAAAATGATCGAGTCACATCTGCTGCCCTAAGTTCCTCTTTCCCCCATTTGCTCATCGCTTCTTCAAAAGCTCTTTTTCTGACCTCCAGTTTTTGAAGTCTTTCTTCCTGTTTTTGCTTTTCCTCCACTTCCCTGATCCTATCTTGTTCCTTCAAAAAGTCATTGGTATATGAGAAATTCTGGACCGCATCATACTTGTAAGATTTATGATCTCGAATAGCTGCCCCCAATCCTTTAAATTCTTCGTAAAGAATATTCTTTCTATGACCTACTCCTTCGACACCCTCATCGATGAGTAAAAGCATCACGAAATAGAGCCCGGTCGGATCATACCCATACCCACAGTTTTCACCGGAGTACCCTCTGGGACAATTGACTCTATCGTGACCAAGAAGCCCTCTTTCCCCGGATTCAACCGCCCAGCATTCTGCCAATTCAAACATTTTCTTTTCTGGAAGTAACACACCAACTGGTTTCCTGGTCTTTAACTCCTTGGTAAGTGAAGTGAAATATCGATTAGATCTCAGTTTGGATTCTTCACCATCTGCAATGACATACGCTTTAT
>JANQEC010000365.1 GCA_028278585.1 Cyclobacteriaceae bacterium
ATCCTAATTCTGTTGTCCTGTCTGAGGAAGCCTCTAAAAGATACTTTGGAGATATTGATCCGGTTGGAAAGCTCATTGATCTTGGAGGCGGACCTGTAAAGGAAACCTATAAGATTACTGGAGTGGTAGGTGAATTGAACAAAAATTCTTACATAGAATTTGATTTGATTATATCACTCAATAGTATCGACCGAATAAGCCGATCCAATTGGAGTTGGATGTGGACCACCTTTGAAACATTCATAGTATTAAATGAAAATGCCGATCCAGAAGTGGTTCAAAGTAAGCTGGATCTGTTGCCGAAGAAATATGCGGTTCAAACATTGCAGGTCATGGGGTACACCTACGATGAATACATTGAATCAGGAAAAGAATGGAATTTATACCTTCAACCCTTTCAGGATATTCATCTCTACTCAAATAATGTATACAATAGACTTAATACGGTTGGAAATCACAAAATAGTAAAAGCTTTAACGGGGTCAGCCATATTTATCATTTTGCTTTCGTGTATCAATTTTATTAATCTATCAACTTCTCAGTTTACTGCAAAAGCTAAAAATGTTGCTTTAAGAAAAATGCTTGGAAGCAGCAAGGCTGCCCTCAGAAAGATCTATTTAACAGAAGCCTTTATTTATTGCATCGTTTCCGGAGTTCTAAGTTTAGGGCTCTTGATTTATGCTTTGCCGTTTTTTAATACGCTGATAGGCCTCAATCTTTCATTTTCTCCTATCGCTGATCCGGGGATCTTGATCTTTATTCTTTTGATAATTTCTTCTGTCAGTTTGCTTGCTGGCTTATATCCGGCGATCTTCTTTTCCGCCTTTAAGCCAATTTCGGCTATGAAAGGAGAACTAAAAAGCGGAAACAAAGGGTCGAAGCTTAGAAGCGGAATGATGGTCGTCCAATATGTACTGTCACTCCTCCTGATCATATGTTCTACTGTAGTTTATCAGCAACTGAAATATGTTTTTAATGCTGATCTTGGGTTTAATAAGGATCAGGTCATTACAGTGAACAATGTTCATTGGATGAATTCGTCCGAAGAGTTTGCTAACGAGGTGTCTCAAATTAATGGTGTTAAAGTGACATCAAACTGTGATGCAACACCACTTTTGGTTTACAACGGAGATCAGTTTTTACCAGATAGACCTGATGGAGGATCTGTCGCTCTCAACTATAGTTTAGGTGATGAGAATTACATACCGCTACTTGAGCTTGAACTGTTGGTTGGACGAAACTTTGATAAATCCTATACTGATGATGTAAACGGAATGGTGTTAAACGAGACTGCAGTTCGAAGTATTGGCTGGGAGTTAGATGAAACCATTCTTAATAAAAAGATTACCAACTGGAGTGGGACATATCATGTAATTGGAGTAGTTAAGGATTTTAACTATTGGGCATTGTCAGCCATAGAACCGTTTGCGATTTTTCACAGTCGTTCAAACGCTCAGGGTGAAAGACCTGTTTCCAGAGTCGCTATTGGTTTATCTGTGAATTCTGCCGACCAGATGACTGAAGTCTTGGCGAAAATTGAAAACAAGTGGAAAGAATTCTTGCCGAACCGCCCATTTGAATATACCATTTTGGATCAGGTGTTTGAATCCAGCTATGAAAGTGAAAATCGATTTGGTAATGTTCTTACGATATTTACCTCCCTCACAATACTTATTGCTGGACTTGGATTGCTGGGCATGGTCATTTTCAACATCGAGCAGAAAACGAAGGAAATTGGAATACGGAAGGTGTTGGGAGCATCAATGATGAGTATAGCTTCATCATTTACCAAAGGATACGTGAAACTACTTATGGTTGCATTCCTGATTGCTGTGCCTTTAGGGTATTACCTGATGCAGCAGTGGTTGTTTGATTTTGAATACAGAATCACAATTTCTCCGCTTATTTTCTTTTTTGCAGGAGGCTCCTTGCTTCTGATTTCAGTTTTGATTTCTTCGTATCATTCAGTAAAGGCTTCACTGCTGAATCCGGCGGAAGTGCTGAAAGATGAGTAGAAACTAAATCATTATGAGATTTTCATCAGGCTTTTCAGAGCAGTAGTAATATGTGCTCTGGGCCTGATTGCCGATGAAAAGACGTCAACAATTCGCCCGTCTTGATCCGCTATAAATGTCACTCGGCCCGGAAGAAGACCGAATAGGTTTCTTTTAACGCCGAAAGCCTTCTCAGCTTCTCTCTTGCTATCGCTCAGTAAAGTAAATGGCAATCTTCTTTTTTTTGTTACTCTTTTATGTGAATCAACACTATCTCCACTAATTCCGATAACCATAGCTCCTAACGTGGTAAAATCTTCGTAGCTATCCCGAAAAGAACAGGCCTCAGCAGTGCACCCTGGTGTATTATTTTTAGGATAAAAGTAGATCACCAACGGGGTTCCTTTGAATGAACGCAAAGAGATCATTTGATCCTCCTGGTTAGGAAGATGAATGTTAGGCAGTTTCTCGCCGATCCTTATCATTCTTTTTATTGAAAGTCAACAATAGTATGGGTAAAATTGTTAGATCTACCAGTAAGGCGACCAGGAGTGAAAGACTCAAAAAAAGACCAAGATAAAATGTGGCCCCAAATTCCGAAAGTAGGAATAAAGAAAAACCTGCGATCATAATAATCGAAGTAATAAGCATGGCGCTTCCAGCATGAAAAAATGTCGCTGTAAGTGCTTCTTTTCTATTCTGCAGACCATTTTTTAAATAATAGCTCATCATATGGATTGTATCGTCAACGGCAATGCCAAATGCGATTGTAAATATGATTGCTGTAGTCATCTTTAGCGAAATACCTAACCAACCTAATATTCCTGCAACAATAAGAAGTGGAAGAATATTAGGGATGAGGCTAATGATCAGAAGTTTTAGTGATCTGAAATAAAGTCCTAAAATTGTTCCAATGATCAGAATGGCAATAAAAAGTCCTTTCAACAGATTCTTTGACAAAAGTTCGTGGCTCTTATCGATCAAATAGGTTGTTCCCGTAATTCGATATTCAATTTTAGAATGGTCAATGTTCTCATTAAGAAATGCCAGCATCTTTTCGTTTCGAACAGTGGTTTCATGGGAACCATACTCTGGAAAAAACCCTGCAATTCTACAAGCTGTTTGATCTCCTGAGACGATGTATTTTAACTCTTCTGGTTTTATCCTGCGAACTAAAGAGATGGCCCTGCGGTAGTTGGTTGCATCTTCAGGGTATCCGAAATTAGTATTCAATCCTCCTTGATTTACCTGGTTTAAATATTTCACTAAAATAGAAGGAGCTTGAACTCGGGCGATTGGATATTCTTCCACCAGATACTCTTCTATTTTTCTAATCTCATCCATAGCGGCTTTGTCCCATACACGAAGGTCTCCTTTGGTATCAATCCTTATTTCATAAGGTTTGGAACCTTCCAGGTATTTATCGGAGTATTCAAAGTTTTGCCTGGTTTGGGAGTCTTTTGGTAAGTCATCTAGTAAGTACGCATCAACTTTAAGTTTGGAGATCCCGGGAATCAGAACAGCGATTATTAACATGGCTACTGCAAGAACCCTTAATTTACGGTTGAGCAATGTTTTTAGAAAAAAGTCAGGAACCTGTATGACTTTTCTTTCCCTTTTTATGGGTATAAAAGATGTCGCTAGCAATCCAAAAGAAAAGGTCACGATAAATGCGATAAGGACACCACATGCGGCAAAAAACCCTAAGATTTGAATGGGTTGAGTATTGATCAGGAGTAGGCTGAGAAACCCAATCGCGGTTGTAAATGAAGTTAGAAATGTTGGGATCCAAACAATGGAAACAGATTCTTTGAGTCTTTCCGAAAAATTACCAGATCTTGATTTGTAGATAGCGTTGATTAGGTGGACCGCATCGGACATGGATGAAAAGAAAATTATAGGGGGCAATAGTGAGCTAAGCAAATTGATCTTAAAGCCAAGGAAACCGATTAGCCCAAATAACCAAATAAGGGAAAAGAAACTTATTAGAAACGGGATCAGGGCAGTTTTAAGATTCTTAAAAATGAGTAATAGTAGTGAAAGACTTAATAGGATAGAGCCAATGAGAAAGTTGCTGAAGTCTTTCTGGATCAAACCTATGAATTCGTTTTGAGCCACAAGTTTGCCTACCAATTTCACTTCTTTCAATTCAAATTGAGCGATTAGATCATTTATCCGATTTAGTAGGGTTTTGCTTGATTGTTGGTTCCTAAAATGAAAATGATTTATTCGAATAAGAAGTGATTTTTTATCCGTCCCAAAAGAATACCGGTAAATAGGGTTGGAAAAGATCCGAATGCTGTCCTTACCTAGTGTTTCTTCATCAGCATAATGAATTAGAGGAAAAGAGAGTAGGCCAGTGGGAGTATTAATCAAGTGTTGTTGAGAAAGTGGTGAAGAAACACGCAAGACATACTCCATGTTTGAAAGGGAATCTTCAAATCGCCTGACTTTTGTTAGAAACGTTGAGTCGAATAGTTTTTCATTTCTAAGAATGATCAATAAGAAATCATTGTCATAGCCAAAATCCGTTTTATGAATCTCATAGAATTGACTATCCGGATCATTTTTTGGAAAGAAATTCTCAAACTCAAAATCAAACGAAAGGAATTGGAGATTCCAACCTAAAAAGCTCGTAATAGCACCAAAGATCACTATCGAAACAACCTTGCCTTTTTTCGTGCAAACCCAATCAATATATTTATTCAGAATAGGACTCAGGTGATTCGCTGTTAAGTTAATTTTGTAGTCAAATTACGATCAATTATGCAACAATACCTCAACTTGATGCAACATATCCTCGACAATGGGGTGGACAAAGATGATAGGACCGGAACGGGAACCAAAAGTGTTTTCGGATATCAAATGAGGTTTGATCTGAGTGAAGGTTTTCCATGCATTACCACAAAGAAATTGCATCTTCGATCAATTATACATGAGCTACTTTGGTTTCTTAAAGGAGATCAAAACATCAAATACTTAAAAGAGAATGGGGTTTCTATTTGGGATGAATGGGCAGATGAGGATGGAAATTTGGGACCAGTGTACGGAGTTCAGTGGAGAAGCTGGGAAACACCAGATGGAAGGAAAGTTGATCAAATCAAAAATCTTATCGATGGTATAAAAAACAATCCTGACTCAAGGAGGCATATTGTCAGTGCCTGGAATGTTGCGGACATTGAAAAAATGGCACTTCCGCCATGTCACACACTTTTCCATTTCTACGTGGCTAACAATAAACTTAGTTGCCAATTGTATCAAAGAAGTGCAGACGTTTTCCTTGGCGTACCTTTTAACATTGCTTCATACGCCTTATTCACAATGATGATTGCCCAGGCATGTGGTTATGAAGCAGGAGATTTTGTTCACACGTTTGGAGATGCTCATTTGTACTCCAATCATATGGAGCAAACTGAGCTTCAATTGCAACGTCAACCTAGAGAGTTACCCACCATGAAAATAAACCCTGATGTTAAGGATATTTTTGGGTTTACCTATGAGGACTTCGAGCTCTTCAACTACGATCCGCATCCCCATATTAAGGCTGCCGTTGCGGTGTAACTTTCTTGCCTTGAAGTTGTCTATTAATGTAACCCTGAATCATGGTAGAACGAAGTGGAATATTTGATATGATCGGTCCTGTTATGATTGGACCTTCTAGCTCCCATACAGCCGGAGTGGTGAGGATTGGACGTGTGGCAAATAGAATCTTGGGTGCCGTGCCAGATAATGCCGAGATCACCTTTTATAATTCGTTTGCAAGAACGTATGAGGGCCATGGAAGTGACCGTGCAATTTTGGCTGGATTAATGAATTTTAAAACAGATGACAAGCGTATAAAAAACGCACTTGACCTAACAAAAGAGGCTGGTCTTTCGTTCAAATTCAGGTCAATTGGAAGTGCTTCACTCTATCACCCAAATTCTATAAATATTGTTGCGAACAAGGACGATAGGAAGGTTCAGGTGATGGGAGAAAGTCGGGGTGGAGGCGTGATACGAATCAAAGAAGTAAATGGGTTTGATTCGAATTTCACGGCAAGCCTTCACACATTGATAATAGAAGCAGATGATATTAGGGGAAGTATTGCGTTTGTTGCTGATGTTCTATCGCACGAAGACTGTAACATTGCAACAATGACCGTTTCAAGACGCGGAAAAAATGATCGTGCCTGTTTAATCCTGGAAATGGATTCAAAACTGGATGATTTGACATTAAAGTATATTAAGAAGAGGCAATGGGTACACAACGTGCTCTACATACCGGACATTGATTAAAACTCATGAAAAAGCTACTAATCATCATATTGGTAATATGTGCCAGTACATTAAGTTCCTTAGGGCAGGAAAAGAGAGTACTCTCCCTTCAAGAATGTATAAACATTGCAGTTGAAAATAACCTTTCAGTTCAGAGGAGTCAGTTAAACCTGGAAACTGCTAGAGTAAATTACGAGCAGGCAAAAGGACAGCGGTATCCAACGGTAAACGCAAATGGCAATTTTGGCTATAATTGGGGTAGAGGAATTGATCCTACAACCAACCAGTTTACAACACAGAGAATCAATTTCAACGGACTAGGAGCGAACAGTAGTATGCCATTGATCCAGGGACTTCAAACGACCAATACCATCCGACAAAATAAACTGGATGTTGAAGCTAGCGAATTGGACGTGGAGAAGGCAATCAATGATATTTCTCTTAGTATTTCATTGACCTATCTGAACGTTATTTTTAACAAAGAGCTACTTGAGAACTCACGCTTTCAACTGGAGTCCAGTGAACAACAATTGGATCGTACGAAGAAACTTGTTGAATCCGGAGCCCTACCTGTGTCAAATGAGCTTCAATTGGTTAGCCAGGTGGCAACAAATGAGGTGAACCTAATAACGGCCGAGAATAACCTGGACCTGGCACTATTAGAATTGAAGCAAGCATTGCTATTGCCTCCGGGTGATGAGATAGATATTGTTATTCCGGACATTGAAATAGATCAGGCGGAGATTGAGGCAAGTTCAGTTGCTGAGATATACAATGTGGCAATTGCAAATCAACCAGAAATTGAGAGCGCTGATAAACGTGTACAAAGTGCCAACATGGGACTAGCAGTTTCCAGGGGCTCTGTGTATCCTTCGGTGACGCTGAATGGCAATGTAAATACCAACTATTCAGATGCGTCTAAGGACAGAGAATTGTTAGGCTTTGAGTTCAACGGGGAAACTGAGCCGACGTTCTTACAGACTGAAACTGGTGAAGATATCATAGAGCGTGGGGTTGATTTCCAATTCAGTGAAAGTACCACACCTTTGGCAACTCAATATCAGGATAATTTTAGAAGATCAGTCTCGGTTGGCTTGGTTGTACCAATTTTCAATGGGTTCAACACGCGCTCCAATATTCAGCGATCAAAAATTAATGTTCAACAAGCGGAAATATCAGCGGTGGAGCAGCGAAATGTACTCTATCAAAACATAGAAACAGCATATCGGAACGCGCTGGCAGCTGCCAAGACCTTCACCGCCTCACAGCGACAGGTAGATGCATTAGAGGAAACCTTTAGATCAATTGAAAATCAATACAATTTGGGGTCTTCCAATTTCACAGATTTCCAGGTTGCAAGCAACAATTTGTTCCAGGCAAGATCGGACCTTTCCCGGGCAAAGTACGATTTTGTGTTCAGGCAAAAAGTGTTGGACTTTTACCAGGGAAAACCTTTAACATTCTAAAAACCTATCACCAAACTCATACAAAATAATTATGGCTAAAAAGAAAAAATCTAAAAACCGGATCCTGTATATACTAGGCGGAGCTGTGGTTCTTCTCCTGATATTTGCGATGGTTGGAAAATCTCAAGGCTGGGTTGGAAAGAAAAAAGAAATAGAAGTTGAAATTGATGCTGCAGAAAAAGCCACCATTGTCGAAAAAGTAAGTGCATCAGGAGCAGTACAACCTGTGGTAGAAGTGAAGATCAGCCCGGAGGTTTCAGGAGAAATCATTGAGCTGAGAGTAGAGGAGGGAGATTCTGTAAGTAAAGGAGACTTTATTCTTAAGATTCGTCCTGATAATTTCATTTCGGCCTGGGAACGATCCAAAGCAAACCTAAATCAACAATTGGCCAACTTGGCTCAAGCCAGGTCAAGCCAGGCCAGGGCTGAGGCCAATGCCACAAGGTCAGATCAGGAATTCAAGAGACAGAAGAATCTTTATGAGCAAAAGGTGATATCTGAAGCTGATTATCAATTGGCGGAAGCAAACTATAAAGTTGCGGTACAGGATTTGGAATCAGCCAAACAAAGTGTCAAAGCAGCAGAATATATTGTAGAAAGCTCTAGAGCTACTGTAGCTGAAGCAAGAGAAAACCTGGACTTAACTCAGATAACTGCTCCCATGAGCGGGATCGTGTCAAAGCTTCCTGTAGAAGTTGGTGAAACAGTACTTGGTACCTCCCAATTTCAGGGAACCGAAATATTGAGAATTGCAGACCTATCCAAAATGGAGGTCAAGGTAGACGTGAATGAAAATGACATCATTCGGATAAGTGAAGGTGATACCGCACTTATCGATGTTGATTCTTATTCATACATGGATAAGACCTTTAAAGGCATTGTCACCCAAATAGCGAATACCGCAAACGACAAAATATCTTCAGATGCTGTGACGGAATTCGAGGTACTGATCCAAATCTTACCAGCGTCTTATCAAGACCTGGTGATCGAACAAGGGGAGAAGTATCCCTTTAAACCCGGGATGACTGCAAGTGTGGATATCATAACAGAAACCAGAGTTGATGTATTGAGTGTTCCTTTGTCTGCAGTTACTACGCGCAGCGAAAAGGATGAAGAGAGTGATGAAAGCAAGCGTCGTGGACCAGGCCGTGACGATGATGAAGATGAGATAGACGAAGATGAAGAGCTCCTTGAAGTTGTGTTTGTATTCGAAGATGGAAAAGCTGTTCAAACGGAAGTGGAAACCGGAATAAGTGATTTCGAACGTATCGAAATTCTGGGTGGCATCAAGGAAGGACAAGAAATTGTGACCGGACCTTTCTTGGCAGTTTCCAAGCGACTTAAAGATGGTGATGCGGTTTCACCGCCTGAGAAAAAAGATGATGATGATGAATCGGAAGATTCCACTGAAGATTAAAAAATTTATCAAACCCAACAAAAACCCCTTCAAGGGGTTTTTTTGTATGAAAAAGATCTTTCCTTTGAATTTGTCGCTTATTCACCAAATTTGAATATTTAGTGATTTCTAATAAGGGAATCTTACATTAAAGTTGCTGATATCATATATACTTGTAAAAGCGGTAAAAACACCTGAATTAAACACATATGTTATGAAGAAAGTACTTTACATCTGTTTAGCATCGACCATGTTTCTTTTGTCGTGTAGCAGTGATGATTCAGTTCCTTTAACACACGAAATGGGAGAGTGGGAATTGAACAGTTTCATTTTGAGTGATCTGCCGGAAGGTTTCGAAGGTAGAGAAGGAGTGATAGTGGCAATTAATGCTCTGCGATTTGGTGGATCAGTTTTTGAACAATACGAATTAAGTCTGAATTCAGATCAGACCTATTCCAGGAAAATTACTTTCGAAGTTGGACCAAGTGCAAGAGATAATGGTACCTGGGTTCTTGATGAGGATGATTTTCTTATTCTGACAAATGAAGATGGAGATGATATAGAATTTGAAATAGTTCAAAATCGAAATGAACAATTGTGGTGGGCCGAACCAGCTAACTTTACGATGTTTCATGATTCTGTTACGTCTGAGGACTTAGAAGGGCTAACGGATGAAGAGGAGGAGGCGCTACTCAACATTGTGCCATTGAACCTGGTATATGCGTTCGAAAGAGTAGAGGAGTAAGTAT
>JANQEC010000374.1 GCA_028278585.1 Cyclobacteriaceae bacterium
GTACTTACCAATAAGTATACGAAGGGCTCCATCATCTCCGGATAGTACGGATGCTACAAGCTGCTTTTCATCCATGTTGTCTATAGGTCATTCTCAGCATGCCGAAATGTTGCACTACTACAAGTTAATTTTTTTATTCTTCATTTGCTGCAACCTTTTGATAGAACTGTGTTGTCAGACGTTCCAAATAATGTTAAATGAATTAAAAATGTATTATGGATGAATTAATACCAATAGTAGCGATTATATCCGTATTCGGATCATTAATCCTATTTGTATCAACGCTTACTAATTATTCCCTAAAAAAGAGACTAATTGAGAAAGATATGGTAAACGAGGAAACGGCTAACATATTCAAATCAATGACCTCCAAGCAAAATGCGCTAAAATGGGGGCTTATTGTATTATTTGCTGGCATCGGGCTTATTATCATAGATTATTTGCGCCTGGATGGAGATGAAGCCATGCCATACGGTATAGAAGCCGTGTGTGTAGCTCTTGGCTTTTTACTCTACTATTTCATTGTTAAGAATGATGACACTAACTAATAAAGTAGGCGCAAGGTCAAAAGCTTAAAGGACAGATACTTGCGCCTGTTTTTTTAAAAACATATTTAGGATTTAAACCTTTTGACACTTAAGAGTGTCTTACTACTCATGAAATGGAAAATCCTAATCAAGTTCCTTTACCTAATCGCCCTTCTCGCCTATGCTGCATCTGAAGGAGAAAAGGAATCTCAATTGATTGATTCCGACCCTGTTGCTAATCGACCTGCCTTGCTCAATGCAACGCTTGGAGATTAACAAAATCACGTTTTCTTTCGCATCACTTGCCACTATATTTGCAGAATAATTTTCTGTCAATAACAAACAATATCTTATGAAATTTAAACCTGGCGTACTCGCAGGTCAAGAAGTTACCGACCTTCTTAATTATGCAAATGAGAACAACTTTGCTCTCCCAGCGGTGAATGTTACTAGTTCTAGCACAGTCAACGCGGTGATGGAAACAGCTAAAGCACTGAACTCACCGGTAATGATCCAATATTCCAACGGAGGTGCTGCATTTTTTGCGGGCAAAGGACTTTCAAATGATGATCAGAAAGCGGCAATAGCAGGAGGCGTATCGGGAGCTTATCACGTACATCACATGGCAGAAGCTTACGGGGTAACTGTTATTCTACATACGGATCATGCAGCTAGAAAATTACTTCCCTGGATTGATGGCCTTTTGGATGCCAATGAGAAACACTTCGAACAAACGGGAAGATCACTTTACTCTTCTCACATGCTGGATCTTTCTGAAGAGCCCATTGAAGAAAACATTGCCACTTGTGTTGAATATTTCAAACGAATGTCTAAAATAGGGATTACGCTGGAAATAGAATTGGGAGTTACTGGTGGTGAAGAAGACGGAGTGGACAACACAGGAATTGACAATTCTATGCTCTACACACAGCCAGATGAAGTAGCGTACGCGTATGAAAAACTAAAAGAGGTTAGTGATAATTTCACAATAGCAGCAGCATTTGGAAACGTGCATGGTGTATATAAACCAGGAAACGTGAAATTGACTCCTGTTATTCTTAAGAATTCTCAGGATCACATCCAGGAAAAACACAACACAGCACATAATCCTGTCAATTTTGTTTTTCACGGAGGCTCTGGTTCTTCGAGGGAAGAAATTCGGGAAGCCATCTCGTACGGTGCTATAAAAATGAATATCGATACGGATATGCAGTGGGCTTACTGGGATGGTATCAAAGGATACTACAACGAAAAACAAGATTATCTACAAGCTCAAATCGGGAATCCGGAAGGAGATGACAAGCCAAACAAAAAATTCTATGACCCGAGAGTCTGGATCAGAGAAGCTGAGAAAACGTTCGTTGATCGGTTGAAAGTCGCCTTCGAGGACTTGAACTGTGTCAATAGAAACGCCTAGAATACGACTGTCATTTTTGACTAAGACAATGATTCTCCATTGGAGATTTCTCACATTCGTTCGAAATGACACCCACATTTAATACTCTTTTATAATGAAAAATATCTCAGTCATTGGAAGCGGCACCATGGGGAATGGTATAGCTCATGTATTTGCCCAGAATGGATACAATGTTTCACTTATCGATATCTCAGAAGAGGCGCTGGAAAGAGCACTTGGGACCATTGGCAAAAACCTTGATCGCCAGATCCAAAAAGAGCTGATCACAGAAAAGGATAAAGCCGCTGCGTTAGGAAACATTACCACACATACTTCCACTGAAGGTGGAGTGAAAACCGCAGACCTGGTTGTTGAAGCAGCCACTGAAAATTCAGATATCAAGAAGACGATCTTCGAGACAATGGATGCTAATGCGCCTGAAAAAGCCATTCTCTCAACGAACACTTCATCTATTTCTATCACAAAAATTGCAGCTGCTACAAATCGTCCTGATAAGGTAATCGGAATGCACTTCATGAATCCTGTTCCGGTGATGAAGTTGATCGAGGTGATCAGAGGATATGCTACCTCTGACGAAACCACCAATACTATCATGGAGATGAGTAAGAACCTGAATAAGGTTCCGGTTGAAGTAAATGATTATCCCGGATTTGTTGCAAACAGAATCCTAATGCCGATGATCAATGAAGCAATCATAACCCTGCATGAAGGAGTAGCTGGTGTTGAAGAAATCGATACGGTAATGAAATTGGGAATGGCACACCCGATGGGTCCGCTTCATCTAGCTGACTTTATCGGACTTGATGTGTGTCTTTCCATAATGAACGTACTCTATGAAGGATTTGGGAATCCAAAATATGCACCTTGTCCCCTACTTGTGAACATGGTTACAGCTGGGTACCTTGGAG
>JANQEC010000397.1 GCA_028278585.1 Cyclobacteriaceae bacterium
CTCAATGGTAATCAGCTATGGCTAAATCCCACTTCTACCTGGCAAAAGCTTGAACTGAATGCAGAAAAGATTGAACTGGAAGTTGACAAAAATTTTTACGTTCCTACACTTTATTCAAATAGGTAAAACGACTCAATCTGCACATGCCAGATTTCTTCGCCAATTGAATTGAAAAAATTGGTGAGTAACTAGCTTAATCATTAGATAAACGAATAAAGAAACCATTACGAATTTATATCGATTTCAACTTAAGGAAAATACCTGCCTGAGCTAAAATTGATGAAACACTCTCTGTTATAATTCGTTTTATACAATTGTTAATTAAATAATTGTATATGAATGATAGCATTGGTAACCTGGAAGAAATGGTGTTGCTTTTGGTAATGACCTTAGAACCTAAGGCATACGCCATATCACTGGCAAATGAATACAAGAAAATCAAGAAGAAGTCTATCTCAACTCCTGCCATTCATACGGTACTGAAGCGACTGGTCAGCAAGGGGTTTCTTAGTTCTAAAGCTGGAGAAGGCACTCCTGAGCGGGGTGGTCGAAGTAAGGTCTATTATAGTTTGACTAAAGATGGATACGCAGCTATTAAGGAGGTTCAAACGCAACGCGAGCAACTTTGGGCAAACGCCGGAAAACCCCAATTCACATGAAGTTTATTATCAAGATACTTGGGAAAACACTTCATCCTGAAATAAAGGATGAAATCATTGGGGATCTATTGGAAGCATACGACCAACGAGCTCAACAGAATAAGTTTCTTGCTGGCTTTCATTTTGTACTTGAATCATTCGTCTCGCTTAAATGGGGTAAAATGATCTATAGAAAAGAGCGCTTATGGAGTTCTCAAAACGTTAAATTTTCACTTCGGCATTTAAAAAGAAATTGGAGAGAAACAGTTGTTCACATAAGCGGTCTGTCGTTGGGGTTGGCGTTATGCATCCTCCTTGCTTTCTTCTATTTTCATGAAAAAAGCTTCGATACCTTTCATGAAGATTATTCATCTGTTTATCGTGTTGTTAATGAAACCGATAAAGGTGTCCAGTATGGTGTCACGCCATGGCCAACGGGACCATTCATTGAAACAGATTTTCCGGAAGTATCTGCTACCCGCATTTATCACACATTTCGAAAGACCCCCACATTGGCTCGATCTGATAAAAAAGAATTTTTCTATGAAGACGATCTATTCTTTGTCGACAACAATTTCTTCGACATTCTCACCTTCAAACTCTTGAAGGGCCAACGTTCTGAAGTGCTTAGCGAGCCGAACACAATTGTTCTGTCTGAAGCCCTCGCACAAAAAATATTTGGAAGTAAAAATCCCGTAGGTCGGGAGCTTTGGTTTGAATCTACACTTCGATTGACCGTGACTGGTGTTGTGGAAAATTCACCACCAAACTCCCACCTACAATACCAGGCATTTGCCTCTCTCGGGGACATTACTTCCATTTTCCAGGCTACAGGCAATCAATTCTCATTCGAAGGATGGTACTGGACAGCTGTAAACACATATGTTCGATTGCCCCGTGAGCTTACCGCACAGCAACTCGAAGCTGACCTTGTTGATTTTACACAAAGACATGTACCCGAAGAATTTGCTCATAGGCGCAATTTCAAACTTCAACCGCTCGCTAACATGCATCTCAACTCAGATGATATCGAAGACATTTTTGTTGAAAAAAGAAGTGAAGTCGAAATCAAAATTGCTATGCTCTTAGGTGTTATCGTACTCAGTATTGCCATCATCAATTTTATAAACCTCGCTTCAGCTTCCTCATCCAACAGGTTGTATGCTTTAAACATAAAAAAGCGTTTGGGAGCCTCCTATGGTCAAATCTTTACTCAAATGTTGACAGAAGCAATGATTGTTGTTGTCACATCTCTTTTGGTTAGCCTCCTTTTAGTAATTGGTGCGCTTCCCTATTTCAATGAGTTGATCAACGCCAGGATTGGATTTTTTGATTACCTCCAATTAGAAACATTGAGTTGGTTCGTTGCTTGCGCATTATTTATCACCTTCATTATGGGCTTTTACCCTGCTTCCTACACCTTGAAACAGGTAAGCAAAGACACCTTTGGCCAGCACATCAAGCGCAATACAATCACGCAAAAAATACTTGTCGCGTTCCAACTATTCGCGTCTGTTTCCCTCATCTATGGGTGTATCATCATTTACAATCAATTTTCATTTCTGACTCAAAGAGATCTGGGTTTCAAGGATGAGAATGTACTAATGGTCCCTATTCGTGGGACAGAAGCCTCTGTGAATACTGCGCTTTTTAAGCAGCGTTTTGAGAATTCACCCTATGTGACCAGTACATCGCTTCTATCAGATGTAATGGGTTCCACTGCCCAATTAGTACCCTTTGAAATCGATGGCAAACCGGAACAACAAAACATTGCAACCATATTTGTGGATTTTGATTTCGTGGAAACTTTTGACATTGAGGTTGTGGGTGGAAGGGATTTTGACCCAACCATACATTCGGATTCCAATGCTTTTCTTATCAATGAATCGGCTTTGAGCTATTTTGAAAATGGCTGGGAAGAAGCTCGATTAAATCGTGGGAACGGCAAAATTATTGGGGTGCTTAAAGATTTTCATTTTATGGATTTGCACCAGGGAATCCAGCCCCTGATCATTGGTATGAGTGATGCCTGGCGCAATTACCTGGCATTGAATGTTCAAGGGTCCAAATTTTCAGAGATTTATGAAGATATTGAATCCAAGTGGCGTGAGTTAGAACCTAATCGACCTTTTGATGCATGGTTTTTAGATGAAAAGTTGAATAATCTGTATCGATCCGAAAAGAATCAATCCATAATAGTTGCAGTTTTCTCATTTCTGAGTGTGGTCATTGCAATCATTGGGCTGTTGGCGCTGGTTACCGAGTTCATTCAAAATCGGTATAAAGAAATTGGTATTAGAAAAGTGTTAGGTGCGAGTGCGAATCAGATATATTATCTAATTACTCGTTCCATTGCTACGCTATTTCTTTTGGTTATTGTGATTAATCTCCCGCTTGCCAGGTTTACCATGAGCAGGTGGCTGGATAATTACCCTACACACATTGATCACCAATGGACGTATTACTTGTATGCTTTTGTGCTAACCGGACTATTGATAGGATCCCTGATTAGCTATAAATGCCTTAGGGCGGCAAGAGTCAACCCCGTGGAAATAATCAAAGATGAGTAACTCTGATAGCCAAAATCACTATGGAAATTTAGGGTTGAACCGATTGAAATAATACAAATTCACTTCATCTGAATTGCTCTCCAGGATATCCGGTTTCCCATCTCCATTTAAGTCAGAGATAATTACGTCGTAAGTATTGAGCTCACGATCACTCAATTGAATTCTTTCCCATGAAGTACCCTTTTCCTTATTCATAAAAACCACATTTGGTTCAGATGAATTTCCTATGACAACATCCATCAGGTTGTCCTGATCAAGATCTCCAACTGAAATCGCATATGATCTGCCGGGACTGTTATCGAAAACCGATTTTCTTGAAAAATCCAGTTTTTCACCACCAAAATAAACGACGTTGGGTTCACCAATATTCGCGGTGACTATATCAAGGAATCCATCCTTGTCCATGTCTGCAATCGCAACTGAGCGCGTGTTGTCACTTCCACTACCGTAAGGAATTTTTTTAGTGAATTTTAGATTTCCATCATTGAGATATACAAAGTTTTGCTGCTCGTCTCTATTTGCCAGGATAAGATCATTGTTACCATCGCCATCCATATCAGCTACTTCTACGTCGATGGTGGAGTCATCTTTGGAACCAAAACCGATCGTTTTAGAAAAATTGCCCTTCCCATCGTTTAGGCAGATTTCATTCTCACTGCTTCTGTTTGTAATTAGGATGTCAACATCACCATCAGTATCAAGATCAGCAATTACGATGTTTCTAGTATGATCGTATGCTTTTCCAAAACTTGAGCCTTTAGTAAATGTGCCTGTTCCATCATTTATAAAAATGAAGTTTGGGGCCATATCATTTCCTACTGCAACATCCAGGTCACCATCATTATCAATGTCTGCCAGCTCAGTCGAATAACTGGTCTCCATTTCATTTCCTAGTTCCATGGAAACGGTAAAGATCCCATTACCATTGTTAAAAAAAACGCGATTTTGACCAGGCCAATGCCTCCCATTAGCCGCCAGCACATCCATATCTCCATCATTGTCGATATCTCCAATACCTAATGAAGCGGTTCTTTCCTTATGCGTACCAAAGATTAACCTGCTATTGGTAAAAAAACCCGGAGATTGCCCATTAACCAGTGTTGAAGAAGAGGACCAGATCAAAATGATCAGATATTTTAATACTTTAATCATTATAAACGACTTAAGATTTAAGTGTTTCTCTGAAATACCTTAGCCAGTTTTGACCAAGAATTTTCTCAATATCACCTGATTTATAGCCGCGTTTGTCCAGCACTCTCGCGACATGTTTGTATCGATCCGGCAGATCAAGTTCCGGGATCCAGGGTGGCCACCGAACCTGGTATGACGGTTTGAATCTTGTCAACCGGGGTTCGTACCAATTTTCACGTGTAGCTCCATTTGCCTGCATCCCCTGAATCGCAAAATCTGCAGCGACTCCGACATGGTCAATTCCTGCTATTTTGACCGCATGATCAATATGATCTACATAGGTTTCCAAAGTGGTATCACCTCCCGGATCAGGCCCGATCATATAGCCAAGACATATGATTCCCATGACTCCACCCTTTTCTGCCATCGCTCGAATTTGTGCATCGGTTTTGGCACGAGGATGATCCTTATAAAGTGTTTCACACATGGTATGGTTAAAGCTTGCACCTGTTTTACTAAATTTTATTCCATCGTTCGTCGTCTGTCGTCCACAATGAGAAAGGTCAATGATTATCCCTAATTCATTCATCCGCTCCACAGCCTCAACTCCGAAATCAGACAAACCTGCATTGGTGCGTTCAGTACATCCATCACCAAGAAGATTTCGCTCGTTGTAGGTCAATTGGATCCATCGTGTTCCTGCGTTATAAAGCTTGTCAACATTATCAATAGACCTTTCAATCATGGTGGCATTCTGAAAACCGAACATCACAGCCGTCTTACCCTCGTCCTTTGCTCGCAGGAAATCTTCAGCGGTTAAGGCATTTAATAAACGATCAGAATTTTGCTTGATCCTTTTTGTCCACGCAGTTAATGATCTCATTGCCGAATTCAAGCTTCCCGAGCTCAAAGACGTGTTAAATCCTGTATAGCCGGACTTGGCCAGGGCTTCAAAGGAATCTTTGTCCCAGCCCCGTGAAATGACTAGCCCGTCTATAACAATGGCATCATTGTAAAGCTTGTCCACATTTTGTTGAGATTCTACCTCTAACCCAAGTTGACTGGTTTTGAAACTATCACCAACCGATCCTGCAAGGCTATTTAAAATTGGTCCGGGTACCATTGCACCGATTGGTAGCATTTTGACAAAATCTCTCCGTTTGAATCCCATGATCTATTAATGGATGTCCGTTTGACTAAAGGTAATGAAATGTTGTCAGGAGCCAGGGTAGCATTAAGTTTCAATTATTTTATCGACAAATCAGAACTTTATTAAGTTTGCTCCGTAATATTAAATCGACAAATCAGGATTATATATGAAAGGAGATCATTTGGGAGAGCTTGAAGAGCTCATTCTACTGACTGTAGGTTCTTTGCATCCTCATGCGTACGCCCCGGCGATCAAGGATGAATTGGTTGAAAAAATGAATCGAAAGGTTGTACTAAGTTCAATCCACACAGTCCTTAATCGATTGGAAAGCAAACATTTTGTGAAGAGCGATTTTGGAGAATCGACTCCAGAGCGAGGTGGGAAGCGAAAAAGATACTTTGAAATTACTCCCGAAGGTTTCAAATCGCTCCAGGAGCTTAAGCTAAAACGAGATGCTCTTTGGAATAATCTCTTAACATTGGTTCCTTCATACAAATAGCTCATAGGCATGTATCAACCACCCCGACTTGCTTCTAAGATCCTCTCACGCGTAATCAGCAAAGAGCTTTACGAAGAGATTTCGGGAGATATGGAAGAGGAATACAATAAAGACATTCAGTCCAAAGGAAGAGTACGAGCCCAAGTCCTGTACCTGATAGAAGTCTTCCGATACATCCAAATGTATAAGGGCGGTCGAAAATATCAATCTACAAATTCACTAAGTATGCTTCAGAACTACATCAAAGTTGCTTTTAGAAATCTTTTAAAACACAAGGCTTACTCCATCATCAACATAAGTGGTCTGGGTGTCGGCCTGGCCTGTGTGTTTATCATTTTCCTATTCATCAGGATAGAGACTAGCTACGACAAGTTTCACGAAAACGGAAAAGACATTTACCGGCTTCAGCATCGTTATGGATTTATCAATGCTGTGGCAGCCACCGCCTACGAACGTGACTATTCGGAGGTTAAAAAATCAATGCGTGTTCATCCATGGAAAAAGGATTTAAGAATCACGCTGGAAAATGAAGATGTATACTTTGAAGATTTACTGATGGCTGATTCTAACTTCTTCAGCTTTTTCAGTTTCCCTTTGATTCATGGAGATGTTAAGACCAGCTTAACGAATAAAAACAGTGTCGCAATTTCAAGATCATTTGCATCTAAATTCTTTGGTGCCGAGGATGTTATTGGTGAAGTCCTCAGAATAGAGGGCGTGATGGCGGCCACCGAACTTCCTTTCAAGGTATCAGCGGTCTTTGAGGATGTACCCTATAATTCCCACTTACAGTTTGATATGGTGGTACCGTTCGAATTGCTATATGATGACCCCGCTATCAACATTCTTGACCTATGGCCAAATGACTGGATCGGGAATTATGTACAGCTAGAACCTGCTGCGGACCCTGAAGTGCTCGAGGAAGAATATCTCACGATGTGGCAAAAATACTGGGATCCTGAACGGGACACTGTCATTATGGATTTCATGCCTCTTGAAGATCTTTATCTTGAAGGATATGATTTGAGAAGTGATTACGCCAGGCACGGCAACGCCAACCAGGTACTTATTTTCTCTGCAATAGCGGTGATTATTTTGCTTATCGCATGTATCAATTTCATGAACCTTGCCACAGCGAGGGCATCGAAACGTGCCAAGGAAGTCGGCGTACGAAAAGTAATGGGTGCTTTCAGAAAGCAACTGATCATCCAATTCTTCGCTGAATCCACGATCATGACAATTATTGCACTGGTCCTTTCAATACTTATTCTTATTATATGTATACCAGCTATTAGCCAAATGGCAGAAATCGACCTTATGAGCGGCTTGCAAAATATAGGTCCGGTCTTGCTGTCCGCGTTCTTCCTACTAGTGATCACCATCCTGATCACCGGGAGTTATCCAGCCTTGTTTCTTTCTTCTTTTCAACCTGTCTCAGTTTTGTCCGGAAAGGAGACGAAAGGAGGAAAAGGATTCGTCAGAAGAATTTTAGTTGTTTTCCAGTTTACCATTTCCATTTCATTGATCATTGGAGCGCTGGTTGTTTACTATCAAATGTTGTTCGTTAAGCAAAAGGACCTGGGATTTGAACCGGAAAACGTTGTTGTCATGCGTTTCGGAAATGCCATGGCTCTTCAACAAAAATGGCACAGAGTAAAAAGCCGTTTGGAGTCTATTCCAGGAGTGAATTCTGTGATGGCAAGTCGACAGGTACCTGGAGATAACGCCTTCTACTGGGGATATAAATTTGAGGGTTTCACGGATTACGAAGACCCAACGGGTGATGCCTGGCTAGGATATTACGTAGGCTACAACACCCTTGATGCACTAAATGTGGAAATGGTCATGGGACGAACGTTCTCAGAAGAAATCTCTACCGACAGCACAGCGTTTATTCTGAATGAAAGTGGATGGAAACGAGCCATCCAACTTTATGGTGAAGGCTGGGAAAATCCAATCGGAAAAACCATTGAATACTACACCACTCACAGCGGAGATTGGGCCATGGACAAAAAAGGTGTTGTGATCGGTGTCGCGAAAGATTTTCACCACCACTCGCTTCAGAGGCCTATTGATCCTCTTGTCATTCATAATGTGAATAGTCAATATTTAATGGTGAAGGTCCAGCCTGAGAAAACAAGTGAAGTGTTAACCCAGGTGCAGAATCTCTGGCAGGAATGGAATGTACCGGCCGCTTTCAACTATGAATTCCTTGACGAAAAATTCAATGCTTCATACAAGGCTGAAGATCGATTCAATCAATTCATTCTTATCTTTTGTTTCCTGGCAATAGGTATTGCATGTCTAGGGTTGTATGGACTGTCATCGTTTGTTGCAGAACAGCGAGTCAAGGAAATAGGGATACGCAAAGTGCTGGGTGCGTCTGAGCAAAAAATCGTGGGAATGCTGTCATCAGAATTTCTGAAATTAGTTGGAGTAGCAATTCTTATTGCCACTCCCATTGCTTTCCTACTTATGACGAGATGGCTGGAAAATTTTGCCTTCAGGATCGATCTCTCCTGGTACTATTTTGTGATTGGCAGCATAGCTGCAGTCATCATTGCAGTGTTGACAGTCAGTTATCATTCCATTCGTGCCGCCACTTCTAACCCTGTGAAAAGTCTAAGAACAGAATAGTAATCTAATTTCCAATAAGATGGTCACCGCGGTTGACCATACGTATTGCCAATCTTTACTTTTCACTGACTTTTATGCGAATCTGAGGAGCAAGCAACTGTTTTGTTGGATCATTCACTGGATTGCGACTCACATCTATAAACTTCAATTTTTCCATTTTCTTCAATTCAGGAGGAACGACATTGATCCGATTATTGCTTAGATAGAGGTTCTCCAATTTCTTCATGTACATGATTTCAGCAGGGATCATTGAAAGCCCATCATTTTCGAGGTGTAACTCTTTCAAACCTTTCATTTCTATCAAAGCTTTCATACTCCTGTCAAGATCCAGTTCCAGGTCATCATTTAGGTAGAGTACTTCCAGACGGGTAAGCTTTGAAAGTACCGAAGGAACTGTTCGAAGGGGATTACCTGATAAGTCGATCGATTTCAATGAGCTTAGCCCCTGCAATGAATAAGGGATCTCAGAAATATTATCATATTTCAGATCGAGTACCTTAAGGTTCTTCACGCCTTCAATAGCTGAAAATGCTTCTTTGAGATCCAGGTTTGGTAAATATCCGATCCGTAGGACATTTAATGACCTCATTTTGGATATAGATTTTGGAAGCTCTGAAAAAGTGTTCCCCGATAAATCAAGATAATTGAGCTTTGATATCCGGGTCATTTCCTCTGGTAATTCAGAAATATTATTTCCTGACAGATCCAGGAATTTCAAGTTAGGCAATTGAGTAATTTCAATGGGAAACCGTGTCAACCCTTTGTTTCTCAGGATCAACCATTCAACCTTATCCGGGCTTGAAAGTGCGCTTTCGAGATCTCTGAATTTTGTTTTCTCCTGGCCTTTAACAGTATTGATTGCGAGCAAAAAGAACAATATCAACATGGATGCAAGGAAGAGCGCTTCAGCTATTTTCTGCTTTAATTTCTTCATGATCTTAATAGTTACTAGTTAAACATCAGTGAGCATAGGTTCGTGAAAATCCATTTACAGGGAGTTGAAAGGATCTCTTCTGATTTTGAATGGTAACACTCCTTGTATAATTAGGATCCAGTTCGTAGGCCTTGCGTTTATCTTCTGCTGATTTCACCAGCTCACCTTTCAATCGATAAGCCTCCGCCCGTTCCAAATAAGCAAAGGCATTTTTCGGATTATCCCTGATCTCATTTGAGAAGTAGTGGATCGCCATGTCAAAATTTTGCCTGGCAATAGAGCTTCTGCCAAGTTTTAACCAATCTTCTGCGCGAAGGGCTGCCATCAAAAGATTGATACCGAGTAGCGTAAATGATAATAGAAGTACGATTTTTGTGTAAAGCATAGTTATATATTTTAATAGTAATACTATCAATAACTGATTCTCGATTTTTTCGTTTCATCAAATCTCTAAGGCCCCTTTGTACTTTGCAGAATCTGATCATCTTACTTGATGGATCATTCACCAGAAAAAAGTGAATATTCTCAGTTGCACTAGCCTATCTCTATTTGAGACATGAAGCAAAAAAGTAGGTTTATGTGCTTCAAGAGCACTATTAGAGCCATTGGTCAGATGTGAATTATCATGAGAAACTTTTTTGGATGGCTCTGAAGAAGGGTGTTATTTATATTAACAATAGCTAATGATAATGATAATTAATTTAAATAATCATTTATGAAATAGGATGTGATTTCGAACCGTAATTATTCTATTGCCCAGCTAAAATGCTCCTTAGCAATTTGCAGTTTGTTTTCCTCCATATACTGAATCAAACCTTCTTGTGCGGGAGTTAACTTCTTTCCTTTATTGTACACGAGGTTCCACCTCGTTGTGATGGGCAGTCCTTTAAGTGGAAATATCTTCATACTCCCACTTGCCAATTCATTTCGCAAACCGATGAGCGGGACAATCGAAAAACCTATACCTGCATTGATGGCCTGTTTCACGGCTTCATTGGAAACTAACTCCATGCTTTTACCAATAGGAACCTTGCGTTGGTTTAAAAATCGTTCCATGGCCATCCTTGTCGCCGAGCCCTCTTCCCGGAACAACAAGGTCAACTTCTTCAGGTCTTTAATACTCTTTACAGGTTGGTCATACTTACTGCTACCGACGAGGTAAAGTCTATTTTCCATCAATTCAATAACATTGATGGGAACCTCTCTGGGAATGACAGATACGAGGGAAAAATCACTTTCATTATTTATAAGCCCTTCTACGACTTTGTTTTTATTGGATACATCAATGGATATTTCAATCCCCGGAAATTTGTCCATAAATGACTTGAGAAAATAGGGAATCACATACTTGCCCGTTGAAACCACAGAGATTTTGATCTTGCCTGAAAGAAGGCCTTTATACTGATCGATGGTGTATCGGATCATATCGGCTTCCTCAAGGATCCTTCTGCTTGTTTCAGCAATCTTTTTCCCGAAATCGGTGATGTAAAGTTGCCGTCCTATCACTTCCGTAAGAGGCAATTCAAACTGATCCTGAAGTTTTTTCAACTGAATTGAGACTGCAGGCTGTGTCAAAAACAACTCCTCTGAAGCCTTTGTAATACTCTGACAATCAGCAACTTTAAGAAATATCCGTAACTGATGTAATGTGTAATTCATTTATATTAATTTATGTATTACATAATTCATTTAAATAATAATTTATGAATATAAGATTACAGATTTGCGTTGACAAAACAAAAAATTATGAATCTAATATTGGATTCCCCTGTTCGATTATACTAATGTCTAATCCTTTTTCTTAACGATGAAAACGATTCGCAAAATAATTATCGGCCTCATAATTGGTGGGGCTTTTGGAGCAAAAGTTGGAAGCTATCTAGACTCAATTCTAGAAGTGTCCACTTCCTTAATTTTTGCTGGCTTGATGGTTGGTAGTGTCGTCGGTATTGTTATAGGAGTCTCTATTGTACTGATTAACAATGAGCGTGGACGACAAATTCACATAGGCGGCAGATGAAAATCCAAAGAGATCTGCATGGTAGATTACAACCTACGTCTGATTGTAGATTCCATTAGGAGCTACAAGAGTTTTCTCATAAACGTCGGTTAGTTTCGGTTGCCCCCACCTTTGGTGGGGGCTTTTCTTAGCAGAAACTAACAGCATCGATGCGCCCAATCCGTTTTGAAAGAATGAATGAGGCTTACGGTAGAAAAACTGAATTCCTTATCCGATTGCGCTCGAATGAAGAAGTAGAACAAAGGTCCAATAAAAAAAAGAAAAGGATACGTGACACGTATCAAATGAATCACATGCATGTAATACTTGGAATTCAGCAGCAAATACTCGGTCAGGTTGGCCGTAAGAATGAACAAAAAGACCCAGAGAGACTTCGCCGACAGGTTTTGGAGTTTTTACCAAGCAACTACAATACGAAGAATCTCTGCTCAAGTGTTGGTCTTTACAGATCCAATTCAGGAAAGCTTATCCGAACAAGCTCTTGGTAGGCATCGTGCATTCGCTGAAATTCAGGATCACTTTCTGTACTTTCCCCAAATGAAAGAATTTCTCGTTTTCCACCCAGCATTCCTCCAAGTCTGTCAAGAAGTAGATGCCAACCAACCGGTGTCTTGAGTACATAATCAGGGTTAATCTTTCCGTAGGTCAAGATCAATTTGCATTTACCTCCATCCAGGGTAGCCAACTCCCATACTGCTAAATCTCCATCCCACGTATATTCAAAACGATTTGGCCGATCGATCGTAACAATCTTTCCGTGCGTAGCATTTTGGTTTTCCTCTCTGTCTAAAATAGTCAGCTTACCACCTGGTTTAAAGTCATCCATAATGATGTCAGTAAACCAAAACTTAAGTTTTTCAGGATCTGTGATGGCTTCCCAAACCTTTTGAATATCATGATCAAAAATTCGTTCGAATGCAACCTTAAATCCATCTTCATATCTGGTGATTTTTCCGGGATCATTTTCCATATCTCTATTTGTTAGTTTCATTTAAGAAGTCCTCCAAAGCGTCTAATTTCTTGTTCCAATACGCCTTGTATTTGTTAACCCACATTGCCACTTCGTTCAATTTGATCAATTGGACCTGGCAATGACGCTCTCTTCCATGTTTCTTAATTTCCAGCAATCCACACTCTTGCAGCAGTTTAACATGTTGTGAAATAGTTGGTCTACTTGATTCGAAATTTTCAGCAATAGCATTCAAATTCATCGATTTGATTGCCAGGAGATTAATTATCTCCCTCCTTGTAGGATCAGCAATAGCCTGAAAAACATCCCTTCTTTTTTCCATATGTAGGTATTTACCTACAAATAAATAAAATATGTAGGTAAATACCTACATATTAGTAATCATTTTTCAAAATGGTGCAGTTTGAATGAAATGAAAAATCAATACCCATTATTGCTAGCTATGCAAACAGGATTAGCACATTGGTGTGGATTCGTTCTAATTCTGTTATAAATTCATGGCTTTATTTAAAAAATCGGTAACTGCTAAAACAACATTCTGTCTGAAAAGAAACCATATTACTTATGCGTATAGTAATCGACAGTACCGAGTCATAATCACCCATGATCAAACATCATCTTCAATTCTTTCTGGTATGCGCTACTATTCTGATGTCATGCTCAACATTTCAACCGGAGCAGCAGCAGAATTTACACTATGATCATACAACCTTTGAAATCAACAAACTCAAGCCCCATGCTGATTTTTTCTCCTATGAAAATGAAGGGCTCTCAGTTAGTGATGAACGGGATAGATCTGAACGATACATATCCCTGAATGGTGAGTGGAAATTTCAGTGGGTTGAATCTCCAAAGGATCGGCTTTTACATTTCTACGACACCTTGCTTGACCACAGTCAATGGAAAGCGATACCGGTACCTTCCAATTGGGAAGTTGAAGGTTATGGTAATCCAATCTATTTAGACGAACGTTACCCATTTGACACCCAATGGCCGGACGTTCCCCAGGATTACAACCCGGTTGGGACCTATCGTCACGATTTTGAAATTGATGAATCATGGCTCTCACAAAATGTCATTCTTCATTTTGCCGGAGTTAAGTCTGCCATGTATCTCTACATCAATGGAAAATTTGCTGGCTACACCCAGGGGTCAAAGACACCGGCGGAATTTGATATCACAGCGCTTGTAAAAGGAGGGATCAACAAACTTGCAGCGCAGCTGTTTCGCTGGAGTGATGCAAGCTACCTGGAGAGCCAGGACATGCTTCGAATGAGTGGAATAGAACGTGAGGTTTTCGTATATGCTCAACCGAAGATTTCCATTACAGATTTTCAAATCAGATCAGACCTTGATGGATCTTATCAAAACGGACTCCTGGATCTTTCTGTAGATGTCAAAAACCTTGAAAGCTCAGGAACAGACCTGATTCTAACTGCTACTTTGTACGATGGTAAGAACATCATTTTCACCAGGCAAGAACCAATGACCATTTCTTCGGGTGACACGGCAACAGCCTTCTTCAAAGCCCAATTGAACAACGTAAGAAAATGGAGCGCTGAAGTTCCGAATCTGTACGATCTTCAGATTTCACTGGATCATGGTCAGAATAGCTCTTTCTTTCGAAAAAAGGTAGGATTCAGAAACATTCGAATTAAAAACAACCAACTGCTCGTGAATGGACAACCCATTTACATACGTGGAGTAGACCGGCACGAAACAGATCCATATACCGGGCATATTGTTTCAAAAGAAAGGATGGAACAAGACATCCGGTTGATGAAAGTCAACAACATTAATGCTGTGCGAAGCAGCCACTACCCGAACCATCCTTATTGGTACGACCTGTGCGATCAATACGGTCTTTATGTAGTAGATGAGGCAAATATTGAAAGTCATCCGTTGGCGCTAAGTGATGAAACCCAGCTTGGTAATGAGGAAAGTTGGTTACCAGCCCATATTGCTCGTACCAAACGAATGTACTATCGAGACAGAAATCACCCTTCCATCATTCTTTGGTCACTTGGCAATGAAGCAGGTCATGGAAAAGTTTTCAAAAAAACGTATCAGTGGTTAAAGGAAAAAGACAGCTCCAGACCTGTACAATATGAACCAGCAGAAAAGGAAGGTTATACGGACATCTTTTGCCCAATGTATCCTCGCCCTCAATCCTTAATTGATTATGCTGAGAACAATCCTACCAAACCGGGCATAATGATCGAATACGCTCACGCAATGGGTAATTCAGTTGGGAACCTCCAGGACTATTGGGACATCATTGAAAAGTATGATGTGCTTCAAGGTGGGTTCATCTGGGACTGGGTGGATCAAAGCCTCGAATACAAGGATAAGGATGGGAATCCGTTTTTGGCCTATGGACATGATTACGAGCCCAATATGCCTACGGATGGGAATTTTCTAAACAATGGATTGGTTGATCCCTACCGGAATCCACATCCACATTTGCATGAAGTCAGGAAAGTTTATCAGCCTGCTCGCTTCACGTGGGAACCTCTAAAGAAAAAAATAACTGTTTTCAATAAGAATTTTTTCAAAGCCCTTAATGGCGATCTTCAGTGGCAAGTGTTAATGGGAGGAAGAAAAGTCAGTGGTGGGATTATTCATGACATTCAACCTACTCCCCAATCTGATGTTACCTTCAAGCTCCCGCTACCTGTTTTTTCTAAAGGTGAAGAATATGTTTTGACTACCAAATTGATTTTGAATGAAGATGATTTATTGTTAAAAAAAGGGCATGTTGTTGCTTTTGATCAATTTGTACTTCAACCTTTTCAATCAAAACCAATTCAGGAAGGATTAGAAGCTTTGGAGATTACATCAGGTGAAAACAGCTTTTTGATATCCAATGAAGCCGTGCAATTGTCCATCAACGCTGAAAGTGGAACCATTCAAGAGTGGTCCGTTGGAGGTCAAACAATTACAAACTCGATTCGTCCAAACTTTTGGCGTCCACCAACCGACAATGATCTTGGCAATGGTATGCAGGAATGGGCAAATATTTGGAAGCAAGCTTCAGACGACCCCTTATCCTATTTAACTTCTAAACCGGAAGAGTCAGAAAAAGGTGTACAATTCAGTGTCAGTTATTTCCCCGCAGATTCAGGAGTTCATCTCTCGATTGAGTATGTACTACAAGGTGATGGGTCTCTTAAGATTGATTATCATTTCAAACCGCTGGTTGAAGATCTCCCAAAAATTCCGAGACTCGGATTGACTTTGTTTATGCCTGCTGATTTTAAAAATGTTTCATGGTACGGAAGGGGACCACATGAAACCTATTGGGATAGGAAAACTTCCGGTGAGATTGGTATTTGGAGCGGCAAAATTGAAAATCAATTTCACCGATATTCACGGCCACAGGAAACAGGAAATAAAACAGACATCCGATGGATGCGTCTTGAATCTGATCAAATGAGACTTGTAGCAACTTCCACTGATCATCAATTATTGAACGGAAGTGTCTGGCCATTCACCACACAAGAACTTGATTTTGTTCCAGGAGAAAAAGGAAGTGAGTCTGCTTCCGGGTTAGTGCCGGTTACATCCAGACATGGTGCAGATATCCAAACGGGTAGTGTTGTTCAATGGAACATCGACCACCTGCAAATGGGTGTCGGAGGAGATACTTCCTGGGGTCGAATGGTGCACGAAGAGTACACCATTCCTCCAGAACAATACCACTATTCATTTATTATCAACCCAACCATTAAATAAAACATGCAGTTACTCGCATTTATCGGATTCACCCTTCTTGTTGCTGTCATCTCTTACATAGCAAGCAGGAAAACAAATGAAAGTTCATCGGACGGCTACTTCCTTGGTGGCCGGAGTTTGACAGGAGTAGTGATTGCCGGTTCCCTGTTATTGACCAATCTTTCCACGGAACAGATTGTAGGCCTGAATGGAAGCGCTTTTAAGGAAGGGATCCTTGTAATGGCGTGGGAAACATTAGCTGCTATTGCAATGGTGGTCACTGCTATTTTTCTCCTTCCGAGGTATCTAAAAGGAGGTTTAACCACAGTCCCGCAATTCTTGGAAAGAAGATACGACACAACGACCAAGACAATCACGTCTGCACTCTTTCTCAGCGGATACATGATTGTATTGCTGCCTATCGTCTTATATTCAGGATCACTCGCTATTAATACCATGTTCAATGTTCCTGAGCTTCTGGGAACCTCCGATACAGTTGCACTATGGATCACTGTATGGGGAATTGGGATTGTTGGATCGATCTATGCAATTTTTGGTGGATTAAAAGCAGTAGCTGTATCCGATACCATTAATGCAGTAGGATTGATTATCGGAGGTACACTGATTCCTGTTTTTGGTCTGTTAATGATTGGAGATGGTGATCTGCTTAACGGGATAGATGTTCTGATCAAAACCAATCCTGAAAAATTTAAGTCATTGGGTAGTGAATCGGCATCC
>JANQEC010000416.1 GCA_028278585.1 Cyclobacteriaceae bacterium
TTCCACAAGGTCATCAATTGCTTTGTAGACTTCCTCATCTGTTTCTCCTAAGCCAAGCATTATTCCTGACTTGGTACGTTTTCCTGCTTCCTTGGTGAGTTTTGTTTGCTCTAGGCTTCTGGCATATTTGGCTTGCGGCCGAACTCTTCTGTAAAGACTCTCTACGGTTTCCATGTTGTGAGAAACTACTTCTTGTCCTCCTTCTATCATCCTGTAGAGTGCCTCCCAATTACCTTTTACATCTGGGATCAATGTTTCAATGGTTGTCTCAGGAGATTGCTTCTTTGTTTCAACGACGGTTTGGTACCAGATTTCTGCTCCACGATCTTTCAGCTCATCCCTGTTTACCGAAGTGATCACAGCATGTTTAACACCCATTAGCCGGATAGCTTCTGCTACGCGCTTAGGCTCTTCCTCATCGTATTCCGGAGGTCTTCCTGTAGCAACGGCACAAAAAGTGCAGCTACGTGTACAGACATTGCCCAGTATCATAAAAGTAGCTGTTCCTTCTCCCCAACACTCACCCATATTTGGACAATTGCCACTTTCACAGATAGTATGAAGTTTATGTTGATCAACCAGCTTTCTGACTTTGGCATAATTCTCCCCAACAGGTAATTTCACTCGCAACCAGTCAGGTTTTCTTTTCCTCTCAGGATTATCAACAACAGGTAAATCAATCATAATCAGATTCGGTACTAAAGGACGACAAAGGTAGTGAAAGGAAAAGTGAAAAAATTACTTTCTAGTTCCCCAGAACAAGGTAAAAAACACAGAAGTAAACCTGGATTTGTTTTCCTGGGTTGGAACCAGGATAATTTTCTTAGTGTAGGCTTCAACCATAATCCCAACTTCAACCCCAGCCACATTGCTTCTGTAAGTTCCGAATTCAAACGAAGTAGATGCCTTAAGATTAATCCCAGGTACCAGGTTTGTTTCGCCAAGACCTTGAAACAATTTTCCAGGGCCAGCAACAGATTCCGGAGATGGTCTTCTTGTTGGATCGAATTTTTCATAGTTCCCATCTGGAGCAAGAATATAATAGGGATTTACAAGCCCAAATGTTGGTCCAGCAGAAGCTCCAGCGTTTATTTGAACTCCTTGCTGCGTTGCTTTTTTGAATAATAATTTCTCACGTCCATACTGAAGTCGAATGGCATAGAGGTAATTCGTTTTTCCGTATATGAAGCTTTGCCCCTGCACACCCACGTACCTGCTTTCACTGGGATGCTTAACATTGGAGAGTTCCAAGCCATAAGTTTCGTAGAAATCATCGCCTCGGGATCTGCTGTATCTTACCATTAACCCTCCTATGAGCCCCCCATTTGTGTTCTTGTTAATCCCCCAAATGATTTCGGAATTATACTCATAGTCCTCTCCATCAAACAGCTGTGCCTCTGTTAGAAGTGGTGTGAACGCAATCAAGAGTAAGAATATCTTCTTCATGTCTTAATAGAACAAAGTTAACGATCTCCTCCCTAAAGTGTTTCCTCGCTATTGGCGATGGAATTAATTTCTTTAAAGTCAATTCCATTGTGTGATGTATGGTAAACGACCTTTCCGTCCTTAATTAAGATCGCCTGAGGGGACTGATGCTGTACTCCGAATATATCTTCTACACTATTGGAGACTTCTCTATGGGCAATCAGATCAAGGAAATAGGGTTTAATGCTACTCTCCTTCCACTTTCGTTCTAGGTTATTTAATGCCATGCTACTAATCATGCACCTCGTGCTGTGTTTGAAAATCAATACCGGATCTGTCTTGGAAATTTTACTGATTTCCTCGAATTGACCTGGATCTGTCAAATTATTCCATTCCATAACCTTCAATTATTCCAAATGTCCTTCTCCTTCTTATCGAATTTTGGACTTCTTACAGAAGCCTTAACACCTTTCGGTTGTTCCTTGTTCCCATTTACCCTCACCCAAAAAATATTCCATTTCCTGAACATTTTTCTAATCTTAGGGTTAGTGAATTTCATGGCGAAATGATAATTGCTGCTGGGGTGTTGATCTCCTGAACCTCGCTTTGCTAATTTCATTGTTCCTTTATAGCCTGCAGTAACATTGTAATAGCGATGCGTTTTCCGATATGTTGGGTTAATAACGAATCTGTTTTTGGGATTTGAATAGCGCGGTTTAACTTTTTTGAAGTAAAATGATTCGAAAGGCATACCTTGTGAGTACCGAGGTGAAACCCTATATCTTGCTCCCCTAAAAGGATTTCCTCTTGAATAACGTGGGCTGATTCGATAATCGGATCCTCTAAAAGGATTTCCTCTTGAATAACGTGGGCTGATTCGGTAATCGGATCCTCTAAAAGGATTTCCTCTTGAATAACGTGGACTGATTCGGTAATCGGATCCTCTAAAAGGATTTCCTCTTGAATAACGTGGACTGATTCGGTAATCAGATCCTCTAAAAGGATTTCCTCTTGAATATCTGGGGGTCAAACGATATTGAGCCGAGCGAAAAGGTGAACCTGAGGAGTACCTGGGTGCGATTCGATAGTTCCGTGATCGAAACGGTGATCCTGATGAGAAACGAGGTGCAATGCCTTTCGTCCTGAAACTGATTCTTCCTTGGGAATACCTCGGACTTGTTTGTCCTACAACTTTTTGCTTGTTGGCACCAGTGCTTGTTTTAACCTTCTTTTTACTCCTGAAGAACAAAAACCCGGAACTCTTGACTTTGGCTGTCTTCAATCGACTTTGATTATCCACAAGAAGCTGTGCCTCTACCTGGATACTCAAAATAAAGATTGCTATCGCTATAGTTAAGAGTTTTTTCATACCAGAAATCACCCAAAGGTTTACATTTTAGGTGATAACTCAATCAAAATAGCGCTTAAATCTGAATTGTTTCTCCTTGAGAATTCAATATTTCATATTCAGTTAAGGCCATCGAACTGTCTTCCACCAGGTTTATCCAACGAAAATATTTCGAAAACCATTTAACTCTTTTGGAAAAAATTCCTGCAGTAAAGTATGCATACAAGTATGGATGCATCGCAATTGTGATCTTTTTCTCATTCTGAGATTCAATAATATACCTAAGCGTATTATCAATTTGATCAGCAACCTGAATGGATGCGGATATCTTTCCAGTTCCACCACAGGAAGGACAAACTTCCCTTGTTGAAATATTAACTTCTGGCCTGACCCTTTGCCTTGTGATTTCCATCAATCCAAACTTGGAAAGCGGAAGTATTGTATGCTTAGATCTGTCATCTTTCATTTCTTCTTTCATTGTTGCGTAAAGCTTCTTTTTGTTTTCAACTCTACGCATATCAATAAAATCGATGACGATTATACCCCCCATATCCCTGAGCCTCAGCTGACGGGCAATCTCGGCAGCAGCCTCAACATTCACCTTTAAGGCAGTGTCTTCCTGGTTGTCTTCCCTGTTCGATTTGTTACCACTATTGACATCAATTACATGGAGGGCTTCTGTATGCTCGATAATCAGGTAGCCTCCGGTTGGCATGCTCACAGATTGGCCAAAAGATGTCTTTAGCTGTTTTTCAACTCCTAAGGCTTCGAAAATTTTGGTTTTTGCGGTGTAGTGTTTGACGATCTTTTCCTTTTCAGGTGCTATCCCTTTAATGAAATTCTTGATTTCAACGTGAAGGTTTTTATCGTCTACAAGGATGCTGTCAAAGCTTTCGTTGAGCACATCTCTGAGAATCGAATTTGCCCGATTCATTTCTCCGATCACCTTTTCTCGGACCTTTGCCTTTTGCAACGCCTTCATGCCATTATCCCATTTCTCAACAAGATTTCGAAGATCGCTATCAAGGTCTTTTACCTCCTTTCCCTGTGCTACGGTCCGAATGATAACTCCAAACCCTTCGGGTTTGATTGAACTGATAAGTCTGCTCAACCTTTTGCGCTCGTTAGCATCTGTTATCTTTTTTGATATACTAACAGCGTTTGAGAAAGGGACCATAATCAGGTACCTTCCTGCCAATGACAACTCACATGAAAGTCGTGGGCCTTTTGTAGAAATTGGTTCTTTCACTATCTGAACAAGGATCTTTTGTCCTTTTGTCAGGACCTGGCTCATTTTGCCAAGTTTGTTTATGTCGGGCTCCTTCTTGAAACCTGTAAGCTTTCCGCTGTTGAGCTTCTTGGATAGTGTGAGCTTTGTAAACTTATTTAGTGATTGAACCTGAGGGCCGAGATCAAGGTAATGCAGGAATGCATCTTTCTCATATCCAAGATCTATAAAAGCTGCGTTCAAGCCTTGAACCACTTTTTTGACAGATCCCAAATAGATGTCTCCTACATTAAATGAATGTCCACCACCGTCCTGGTGAAACTCTACAAGCCTTCTATTCTTTAGTAAAGCAATTCGACATTCTTCGCGAGTTGAGTCAATGATTAATTCATTACTCATAGCGAATAGTTAGAATGTCTGTTACTTCTTTTTATGTCTGTTCTTTCTCAGTCTTTTTTTCCTCTTATGAGTAGAGATCTTGTGTCTCTTTCTTTTCTTACCACACGGCATAGTTTACTATTTTTTAAATTTCTAAAATGTTTTTACAGCCCCTTCAAATAATCCTGAGCCATCATTTTAATAGCAGGAATTGAATCTGTTGAGCTTAATATTTCTTCCAAAAGCAGTCGTGCCTGCGATTGTTCATTTATCTCAATCATTGAAACAGCCAGGTATAGCCTTGCTTCCTGATCAGATTGATCCAATGAAATAAGTTTCTCAAAACGTTCTTTTGCCCGATCAAACTGTCCACTCTGAATTGATAATAATCCTAAATTCAGAATTGCCAAACGGTTATTTGGATCTTCAGTGAGAATTTCCCGAAGGGTTGCAATCCCCATCATTGGGTTCTCACTTGTAACAAGCGTCATCGCCAGTTTGTTTTTCAGCAAAAGGTTAGATGGATCTTTATCCATCAATTTTTCTATAATCCTCTTCGCTTTTTCTGAATACTCTCGTGCTTCTGACTGACTTTGTGATCGCTCAAAAGCCTTAAAGAAAATATCCATCGCAAGCTCCGAAGGGTCTGGTACCCAACTTTGAATCTCTTCCCCCAAACTCACCGCGCTATCCAAAACCCCATAGTCTAAATAGTAGCTTGCCAAAGTGTGCGCAAAGTTAGTTTTTTTATCCACATTTTCTTCTACTTCGAGTAATCTTCTTAGCTCCAACATCCTGGCCCTGACATCTTTTGGAATTTCCAAACCGTGGGTTTCAGCACTCTCTGCTACTTCCTGGAGCTGATCATTTTCGACAACTACTCTTGGGAGCTGGTAAAGAATAGCTATTAGCGCCAGGGCTCCTACTGATAAAAAAATCTGCGCTTTGTTCAACTACTTAATTTTGTTGCTTCTCTTGATCTTCTCAACAAAAAGCTTTGATGGCTTAAACGACGGAATGAAATGCTCATCAATGACAATAGCGGTGTTCTTAGAAATATTTCGAGCTATCTTTTTCGCTCTCTTCTTATTGACAAAACTTCCAAAACCTCTCACATACACATTTTCGCCGTTTGCCATATTACTTTTGACGACAGAAAAAAAAGCTTCTACTGAAGCTTGCACATCTGCTTTATCAATTCCGGTTTTATCGGCGATTTCATTTATTACGTCAGCTTTAGTCACAACACTCTGGTTTTTAGGTGGGTAGTTTTAAATTAGGTCGCCAAAATTAATTTTGCACCTCCATATAAAAAAAGAAAATAGACATTTAAATTATCGAAACTCAATCATTTTTTAAAAAGCTAATTCACTGGTACACAGAAAGAAAGCGAGATTTGCCCTGGCGTAAAAGTAAGGATCCTTATAGGGTGTGGCTCTCAGAGATCATCTTGCAACAAACACGAGTCGATCAGGGATTGCCTTACTATTTAAAGTTTATAGAAACATACCCAACCATCGAGGAGCTATCTAACGCAAGAGAGAATGATGTTCTCAGGCTTTGGCAAGGACTCGGTTATTATTCAAGAGCGAGAAACTTGCATTTCACAGCTAAATATGTTGCAAAAACCCTGGGAGGAACATTTCCTAGCACCTATAAGGACATTCTTAACCTAAAGGGAGTCGGACCATACACAGCTGCAGCAATTGCGTCCATTTGCTTTGACGAGCCCAGGCCTGTAGTAGATGGAAATGTATTTCGTTTTGCGAGTAGATACTTTGGAATAGACGAAGACATTAGTAAACAAAAGACAAGATCCACATTTGAACAGGTCCTGTCCAAATACATCTCTAGAAAAGACCCTGGAATGTTCAATCAGGCGATGATGGAATTCGGCTCAACTATATGCACCCCATCTCCTCTTTGTTCAGAATGTATCTTTAATCATGACTGCATCGCCAGGCGGAAAGGCCTTCAAAATCAGCTTCCCGTTAAAGCTAAGAAGACCAAGGTTCGAGAGCGATTTTTGAACTATTTAGTCCTTCACGATGGTTTGAATTTCTTAATGCGCCAACGAGATAGCAGTGATGTCTGGGCACATTTGTTTGATTTTAAGATGATTGAAGGTAAGCTGGATCGGGAAATAATTTTTGATAAAATCCGAGAGTTGTTGAATCATGAATTCTTGATAGAAGAAGAAAGCCGGGAATTTCAACACCTGCTTAGCCATCAAAAAATCAAAGCGATTTTTTACAAAATCAAGCTTAATCCTCAGCAAATTAAAAGTGCAAAGAGTGTCTTTGGAGAGCCATATTCCGTTGAGGAAATAGTAAATTTGCCAAAACCTAAGCTAATCGTTAATTACTTAGAGCAAATCGGAATAAAATCGTAAAAGAACTATGTCTGGAGTAAATAAAGTAATCCTTGTTGGTAGATTGGGCAAAGACCCGGAAGTGAGACATTTGGAAAATGGAGCTACCGTAGCAAATTTTTCAATGGCCACATCAGAAACCTATAAAGACAGGACTACAGGTGAGGGTAGGGAAACAACCGAGTGGCATAATGTAGTTCTTTGGAGAGGTTTGGCCGAAGTTGCCGAGAAATATGTAAAAAAGGGTGACATGATCTATATAGAAGGTAAGCTCAAAACCAGATCATGGGAAAAAGACAGAATCACCAGGTATACCACAGAAGTAGTCGGAGATAATATGACCATGCTTGGTGGTGGATCTAATGCATCAGGAGGTGGAACAGCACCTCAAGAAAGTACGTATCAACAACCTGTAGCAGAACAACCACAGGCCGCACCGAGTGCACCAGTTGAGAATTCAACTGATGACCTCCCATTTTGAACGAAAGAATCTCTAATTGGAAACATCGGACGATCCGCTCCCCACGCTTTTAATAAGTATAATGGCTGAGATGCCATTCTCATTCTTTTTGCTCAACGGAATAGTGCTGATTGTACTCCTTGTCCTTTCTGGACTTATTTCGGGGTCCGAAGTGGCTTTTTTTTCTCTTACACACGATCAAATTTCGAAGTGTAAAAATTCGACTGATAAACGTGAACAACGGATCGGTCAATTGCTTTACAATCCTAAAAGACTATTGGCGACCATTCTAATAGCAAATAATTTGATCAATATTTTCATTATAACTATTTCGACTTTTGCTACCTGGAAAATTGTCGGGCCTCAAGGTAGAGAAGGAGTGGCGATTGCAATCCTTACCATTTCCATCACAGCTTTAATCATCTTCTTTGGTGAAATAATACCTAAAGTTTATGCCAATCATAATGGGATAGGTTTTGCCAAAAGGACCTCTGCTTTATTGATTTTCATGGACAGATTTTTCCGCCCTGCTTCCTGGTTTTTGATGGCAATAACCGGACTCATAGAAAAAAGAATGGAGAAAAAAGGGTATAACCTATCTGTTGAAGAAATAAATCAAGCGTTGGAAATTTCGGTAGAAAAAGAAGCTGTAACTGAAGAGGAAAAGGGGATTCTCAAAGGCATAGTTAATTTTGGAACGCTATCCGTAAAACAAGTCATGAAGTCTCGAATGGATATCACATCGATAGATATTGAGACGAACTTTCATGAACTTATGAACCAGGTCAACAAGACCGGCTACTCAAGGATCCCGGTTTTCAATGAAACCATTGACAAGATTGAAGGGATTCTTTACATCAAAGATCTATTGCCCCACCTGGACAATAAGGAGGGATTTGACTGGCGAACACTGTTAAGAGAAGGATTTTTCATACCTGAAAGTAAGAAAATAGATGACTTATTTAAAGATTTTCAGGAAAAGCAAGTTCACATGGCAATTGTGGTAGATGAATATGGCGGAACTTCTGGCTTGATCACGATGGAGGATGTCATAGAGGAAATAGTAGGAGAAATCAATGATGAGTTTGACGATGAAAGCGAGATATCCTACCAAAAAGTAGATGATCAGACTTTTATTTTTGAGGGAAAAACTTCTTTAAATGATTTTTGTAAAATCGTTGATGTTGATAGTTCAGCGTTTGATGAGGTCAAAGGAGAAAGTGAATCACTAGGCGGACTGCTACTCGAAATAAATTCCGTGTTGCCACATGCAGGAGAAAAAATTAACTTCGGTCGATTTTTGTTTACAATCGTAGCTGTGGATATGAAAAGAATTAAAAAAGTTAAAGTTTATATCAAATCTCAAAAGCAGAACGTTGCAGAAGTCGATAAATGAGGCCACAATGGTCTTTGATTATTGAGATAATTCCAATCACTGAACCATGAGGTATTTAATTCTTTTTTCTTTTATTACAATCTCATGCAGCCCGGAATATTTGCCTAAGCCAAAGGGGTATAACAGGATTGATCTGCCAACAGCTGAGTATCTGAATTTGGCTGATAGCTTTCCCTATTATTTCCAATATTCAAAGCACGCCAGGATTCTCAAAGACTCCAGTTGGATTGCGGAAAGGTACTGGATCAATCTTTTTTATCCTGAAATGGATGCCAATATTCAAATCACTTATAAACCAGTGACAGACTCAATCATTCGGGAATACTTAAGTGATTCCTATCGATTGACATCTCAGCACAACGTAAAAGCGTACGCCATTGACGAAAGTATCCTGGAACTTCCTAATGGGCTGTACGCATCATTTACCGAACTGGAGGGCGAAGTGCCTACCCAGGTTCAGTTTCACGTTTCAGATAGTGTGGATCATTTTCTTAGAGGAGCTCTGTATTTCAAAACAGCTACAAAGAACGACTCGCTGGCTCCCGTTATTGATTATCTGAAAAAGGACATTATTCAACTACTGATGACTTTGGAGTGGAAGGAGTAACCTTCTGATGAAATTGTCTCTATAAACCCTTATGATCACAGAGAGTTGATACCAACTAAAGGGGTTAGTTTTTTCATATTTAAAAAAATCAATTATCAACTATATCATATAGTAAACCGATTATTTCATTTCTTAAATTCGTAAAGTGCAAACCCTCTTCGATAAACCCATTGAATACCTGAAAGGTGTAGGCCCGCAAAGGGCTGAGTCACTTAACAAAGAACTTCAGGTATTCACTTTTGGAGACCTGCTCCAGCACTACCCCTTTCGACATGAAGACAGAAGCAAGTTTTACAAAATCTCTGAACTAAATGCAGATCTTCCCTACGTACAGATCATGGGCGAGTTTAAATCCTTTGCCACCATTGGTACAGGAAGAAAATCCAGGTTAGTGGCCCGGTTTACCGATGAAACAGGAACCATTGAAGTGGTTTGGTTTAAAGGAGCACAATGGATCAGGAAAAGTCTGTCCGTCGGCATTCGATACATTCTTTTTGGAAAAGCTACCGCTTTCGGTGGAAAGTTGAACATTGCCCACCCGGAAGTGGAAATCCAAACGGAGAAAAACACAAAAGGAGGCTATCTCCAACCAATCTATCACACAACAGAGAAACTGAAGAAAAAGGGGATTGAAAGCAAATTTTTCAGCAAGGTCATGAAAGTGCTCCTGGTGGAAGCTGTCAATCACATTCATGAGACATTGCCTGATTATTTACTTTATCAATTCAACATGATCGACAAGAAAACCGCAATTGTTGCAAACCATTTTCCCAGGGATGTTGCGCAGCTTAACCAAGCTCAAAACAGGCTTAAGTTCGAGGAGTTATTTTTTGTACAACTCCGCTTGATCAAGCTCAAAATAGCCAGGACAGAAAAATACAAGGGAGTTCTTCTCAGCAAAAGCGATCTTTTACATAAATACTATGAAGACCACCTCCCTTTTGAACTTACGAGCGCTCAAAAAAAGGTGATCAAGGAAATTTATGCTGACATTCGTTCAGGACACCAGATGAATCGGTTGGTTCAAGGAGATGTGGGAAGTGGAAAAACAATGGTCGCGTTTCTCTGTATGCTTCTGGCCATAGGAAGCGAATATCAGTGCGCATTTATGGCTCCAACCGAGATTTTGGCAGAACAACATTTCAAAGGGCTCCAGGTGCAGGCAAAACAAATGGGTCTTCACATTGCCAGGCTTACAGGTTCAACACCCGCCTCTGAGAGGAAACTGATCCATGAGGGCTTGATGTCAGGGGTAATTACTATCCTGGTTGGAACACATGCACTACTGGAGGATAAAGTAAAATTTCAAAACCTGGGTTTAGCGGTCATCGATGAACAACACCGGTTCGGTGTGGCTCAGCGGGCAAAACTTTGGACCAAAACAAAAGAAGTTTATCCGCACGTGTTAGTGATGACAGCTACACCCATTCCGAGGACGCTGGCTATGACACTTTATGGAGATCTTGATGTTTCTGTCATTGATGAATTACCTCCGGGAAGAAAATCTGTCAAGACCCGACATTTCAGAGAAAGCAAGCGACTAGAAATGTTTGGCGTTGTTGAAAAAGAAATTGAAATGGGGCGTCAGGCCTACATCGTCTATCCGCTTATTGAAGAATCTGCTTCATTGGATTATAAGGACCTGATGGATGGATACGAATCTATTAGCAGACGATTCCCCGATTATCAAATCTCTGTAGTTCACGGACGCATGAAGGCAGAGGATAAAGAGTGGGAGATGCAGCGGTTTGTAAAAGGTGAAACTAAAATAATGGTGGCCACAACAGTGATTGAAGTTGGCGTTAATGTACCTAACGCCTCTATCATGGTCATTGAAAATGCGGAACGCTTTGGTTTATCTCAATTACATCAGTTAAGAGGACGAGTGGGGCGAGGTGCAGATCAATCATATTGTATTCTCATGACTGGGGTGAAGCTGAGCACAGAGGCAAAAACAAGGATTCAGACGATGGTTGATACTTCTGATGGATTTAAAATAGCAGAAGTAGATTTAAAGCTCAGGGGTCCGGGCGATCTGATGGGAACTCGGCAAAGTGGTGCCTTGGATTTATTGGTTTCTGATCTTGTAAAAGATGGGGAAATTTTGAAAACAGCTCGGATTGCTGCACAAGATTTACTAAAAGATGATCCCAACCTTGAAAAAGACAAACACCAGGTGATCAAGAAGCACATTGATTCATTTAGTAAGCATGCGGTTAACTGGGGAAGAATTAGTTAGGGATTGTGGTTTGATGATGTTTCTTTGCCAGATGAAGTATTTCATCCTGGTCTTACTCGTAGGTAGCTTCTCCTCGCACGCCCAAAAGGAAATAAATAAGAAGTCAGTTAATGAGCTCGAATTAAATACGCCACTGAGCCAATATGAAACTGACTTAAGACTCATAACCGGAGAAGAGGAGATCTACGAAAACTATCCTAATCTGAAAGAGAATGTTAAGAAGAACATTGCCAATGGGATTCGGGAAGGATTGTATGGCGGTTATCGCTATAATGGAATAAACGGGATTCCTGCTTCCCGTACAACCTTATTCTTCTACAAAGATGAGCTATATAAAGTGCGTTGGTTTTTTCAACGTAACCAGCACCCCGATTTACAGGGAGTTGTTGATCAAATCAATGGTTATTTAACAGGAAAGTATGGAGAGGCTGATGGGACAGGATCCCTGGCTTTCTGGTATTTCTGGAGAAGTAAAAAACGATTCCTACAATCTTTTTTTGATGAAGAAAATGAATTTCAGATCGAGTATCGGGATGAGAAGATTCATAAGGCTGTGGAAAAGCTAAAATAATTATATACAACCATTGTATATACAAATAATAATTGTCAAGATAATGGTTGATTCTTCATTTCATGTATTGATTTTCTAAAGTTTTTCAATTGTGTTTGAAATTCGCTTTTGAGTTCCTCATCAGTTATACCCTGTTCCGCGCTAAAATTTTGATTAAATGATGCTAGTGAGAAGCTTGCAGCTACCTTGCCTCCCTGATGTGGAAAAGAAGTTTCCGCCGTGGTTAAAACGCCCTTCGCTCCACGTAGACCTGGTGATGTGCCCATCAAAAACATGGGTTTATCAGACCAGATCGGCCTTCCTAACCTTGACATCCAGTCAAAGATGTTCTTGAATGCCGCGGCGTAGCTCCCATTGTGTTCAGCAAAGGAGATCATGATACCATCCGATTGATTGATAAGCTCTTTGAAACGCCTGGCCTTTTCCGGAACTCCTGATGCTTCTTCTCGATCCATGCTGTAGATCGGCATTTCAAAATCGTTCAGATCTAAGACTTTGACATTTGTGTCCTCCATTTGATTGGATGCCCACTCAGCAAATTGCTGATTGATCGATTTGCTACTATTACTGGCACCAAATGCAATGATTGTTTTCATAACTCTTTTTAATTATCTCTTTTGTTTCGCCTAAATTCCCTTCAGTTTAAGAATCAGTTTTTTTAGAGTCTGAGCATCTTCAGTACTCAGGTTCTTCGCCATTGGCTGATGAAATGCGATTACTTTCTTATTTAATTCCCCAAGCAGATTCTCTCCTTTCTCGGTGATTGTGATGTCCATTTTCCTTCTGTTGGTAGGACACTCAATCCTGTTAACCAATCCCTTGTCCAATAGTTTGTCAATGATCCTTGTAACGTTGCTGGTTCGTTGAACCATCTTTTCCTGGATCTTTTGGACAGTGATAGGCTCACCGCTCCTTACTTTTAGAACCCTAAGCACATTGTATTGTGGCTCAGAGATATCAAACTCTCTAAGCTCAACACTTACCTGGTCGGTGATCCAATGGCCCGTTCGAATGATCTGGTCGATTGCTGATAGGTAATCTTGGTTCATAATTGATGAATGTGTAACTATTGTATATACAGTAATACGAATATAAACCAGAATTAGTTCAGCAGAAAAATTTTTTATGTCATATCATGAACCTCTGCCCGACATGCCGTATCATGGACAGAGTGAATTCCATGATCTCTTGCTGAAGTAGTAGTATACATTTGACTGTTTCCAATCACCTGTCCATTGGTGGCCATTAATACGAAATACTCTCTTCCGTCCTTGGATTTTTTCTTCTCAAAATGAGATTCATCTGTGCTATTGGCCTCCACTGAATGTACTCCTTTTTGACAATTGGCTTTGGTGGTGTAGCCTTGGCTGGCTAATACTATTTCTCCGTTTCCTGCTTTAAGGTGAAAATAGAAATGATCGTTCTGACCTTTGAAGATCTCGAATTTTGGTTGTCCCATAATGAAGTGGTTTACAATTGAAAATAGATATATAAGTTACCTACCAAGGAGCAATAAAACCAGCTCGAAGAATGAAATGATCATCTATTAATTATGAGTTAAACTTGGTACCCGTAAGAACCCTATATAAATCCAATTTTTGGAATTTGTAACATTGGGAACTCGTCGTTTGTTAATTCGTTGTAGGAGGTTAAATATTATCGTGAATGTCTTCAATTTTAAATGTTGAACAAGTTTCAAAGATCTACCAAAGCGGCAGCAAAACAGTTCAGGTTCTAGACGAAATCAATTTTGATGTGAAAGAGGGAAAAACGATGGCAATTGTTGGTCCATCAGGCAGTGGAAAAACGACACTCCTTGGACTATGTGCTGGGTTGGATAGTGTAAGTGAAGGTTCTGTGACGTTGAACAATGTGTTGCTCAATAAACTTAATGAAGATGAATTGGCGTTGGTGCGAAATAAGTTTGTAGGATTTGTATTTCAGAACTTTCAATTGATCCCCACTCTTACTGCGTTAGAGAATGTTATGGTTCCATTGGAATTGAGAGGCATAAAAGGAGCGAACGAAATCTCCGAAGACCTGTTAGGTCGCGTTGGATTGGAAGATCGAATGGATCACTATCCCACTCAACTTTCAGGAGGAGAGCAACAACGTGTAGCGATTGCAAGAGCATTTTCAAACAATCCAAGAATATTGTTCGCTGACGAACCTACAGGGAACCTGGATGAGGAGACTGGAAAGGCAATAGAAAATTTACTGTTTGAGATCAACAAGGAAAAAGGGACGACACTGATAATTGTAACCCATGATATTGATCTTGCAAATAAAACAGATCAGATTATAAGACTTAAAGGAGGGAAAATCGCAAGCTGAGAGAACTTTGGACAAGAAGATTACGATATCTCCAGAAAAATACAGCAGTTCCTGGCCCTTGAAGATGGCCTGGCGTGATAGCCGCAAAAGTAGAGGTAAATTGATGCTTTTTATTGCTTCAATCTCATTAGGGATTGCAGCACTTGTCGGAATCACCTCCTTTCGGGAAAATTTGATGGATGAGATCAATGACCAGGCAAAGAGTTTGCTTGGTGCTGATTTTTCAGTCGATGACAGAACTCCACTGCCAGACAGCCTTTTTAATAAATTCAAAAGGTTCAGCTCTTCTGTCTCAAAGGAGATCTCATTTTCTTCGATGGTTCTTTTTCCAAGTACCGGCGGCACACGACTTGTACAAGTCCGTGCCTTAGAAGGAGATTATCCCTACTATGGAAGTATAGAAACCGACCCACCTGAAGCATCACAAGCATTTCGAGGAGGACAATTTGCTATCGTTGATGAAAAATTACTTCTTCAGTATAACGCTATTTTGGGTGATACTGTGATGGTTGGGAAGTTAGGGTTCGAAATTAGTGGGAAGGTTCAAAAGATCCCGGGTCAATCAGATGTTGGGACATCTGTTGCTCCAGTGGTTTACATCCCACGGCAGTATATGGAAGACACCGGCCTCATTAAGAAAGGAAGTCGAATAAGATATACAACCTATTTTCAGTTTGATCCTACGGTGGATACCACTGGCCTCTGGTCAGAAACGGTGAGCCAATCAGAAAGTTATGGCTACGATGTTGATACTGTAGAAGAAAAAAAGGAAGATGCCGGGCGTGCTTTTCGTGACCTTTCGGCATTTCTTGAATTGATTGCGTTCACAGCGTTGTTGCTAGGATGTCTTGGTGTAGCCAGCTCGATTTATGTGTATGTGAAAAGCAAGGTACAGGCAGTAGCAGTGCTTAGGTGCCTGGGGATGAAAGCAAGCCAGGCAATCAATATCTATTTACTCCAGGTAGCTTTTTTTGGATTAATTGGTTCTGTTATAGGCTGTATCATAGGGGTAGTCATCCATCTGTATCTACCGGAAATCACCAAAGCATTTATTCCAATTGATATAACTCCAGTGATCTACTGGCCGGCCATTTATGTGGGCGTTCTTCTCGGTGTGATCATTTCGGTATTGTTTGGCTTATTATCACTGGTCGGACTTAGAAAAATATCTCCACTATCGGCAATCAGGTCAGGGTTTGAATCTTCGAAAATCAAATGGGATAAACTCGTTGGGTTAATAGGATTTACTGTTGTGCTTTTTATTTTCCTTGCACTTTGGTGGCAGCTAAATGACGCTTTTTTTGCACTTGTTTACACGGGCATACTCGTCGGATCAATTTTGCTGTTGTTTGGCTTTGGCAAAGGTCTAAGTTGGGGAATGAAGCGTGCGCTTCCTGGATCTATGTCTTTTGTTTGGCGACAAGGGATGTCAAACCTCTATCGTCCTAATAACCAAACAGTGGTGTTGGTGACAACATTAGGGCTAAGTACTGCCCTTTTGGCAATGCTTTACTTTATGCAGGACTTGCTGGTTCAACGAGTGTCGATGGCTGGAGAAAACGAAAGACCTAACACGGTACTTTTTGATATCCAAAGTCATCAAAAAGAACAGCTGCGTCAAATGACAGAAAATTTTGAACTCCCGGTAATGCAGGATGTGCCAATTGTTACCATGAGACTTCTGGAAGTGAATGGGAAAAATAAGAATGAAGCCTGGAATGACACGACGGCGCGGGTTCCCGGATGGGCATTTAATAGAGA
>JANQEC010000008.1 GCA_028278585.1 Cyclobacteriaceae bacterium
ACTTTGAAGAATTTACTGTAATGTAAGTTTTGACAATTACAGTGTTGTGGTTAGAAACTTTATCATCATTCGTTTCCAATATACTTGTTTTAATACCAGATCTTGTAGCTAGTCTTTGTTGATATCAAATACAACCACCGAATTGTCTTTAGCCTGTTTTCTAACCTGCTTTTTGTTCAGGAAACATCTGCCATGCTTTATGCTGGTGGCCTTGAATTCTACTTTCTTAACTCCAGCAAGCAGACGCATTCCACATGATATGTTTGTTTGGCTGAAAATCGCCCTCTATTAAACGTGTAAGACTTTTTTTGAAGCTTTGGGTGTTTGCGCGGACAAGATTCGGACAAGAATATGTTCATTTCTCAGTTTTTTCCCAGATAAGTTGGGAAAATGTTGGGAAATCCTTCCATCTTTTGAAAAGAGAGGAATGGGAAATATTCCGGGTATCGATATATGATAGGATTGTCCCTTGAAACAGGAGGATATTGAGATTCTCCATATTGCTAAATCTTAAAAACTTCAATTAGAATAAAATGATTTAATATATTTACTTCATAACAAGGCAGGCTCACTCAAAATCCCAGAAAAAGCCTTGAATATCTTAAAACAATACGAAGAAGAAAAACACATTAATGAGCCAGTGTTCCCTGAGTTAAAGAGGCATGATTTTGACGATACGAAAAGAGTCCAAAAGAGCATAATAACGCCGTAAAAAAATTCAACAAACATTTGTCTAAAGTCGCCAAACTAGTAAAGCTGAATAAGCCCCTTACAATGCATATTTCTAGGCATACCTTTGGCAACATTTCTGGTGAAAATATTTCGCTTCAAATGTTACAAAAACTATACCGACATACGTCAATTACAACAACTATTAGCTATCAAGCCAACTTTATACATAAAGACGCAGACGAAGCTTTGCAAAGCGTGATAGGATGAACTGGGAGCTTCAAATAAAACATCGTTAAATGCAAACTAGAGCAATCGAGTTTCATTCGAGAGAGAAGGGATACTTTGCTTCATTGCATTCAATTAAACTTTCAGCATAGCTAGTAATCTATTTCTTTTTCGATTTTGAAAAAGCATAAAATTTATAGCCTATTGAAAAACCTAGAAACTGCCAGGAATTAATGAATTTACGTTTTTCATCAAATAAGAGAATTTTCTTTGTGAAAGAAGATGAAGGCTGATAATAGACTGAAATTTGAAACCCGTTGCTTCATTAAGTTAATCCCAATGGTTGGAGCTAAGGTAATTGGTTTAACAGAATCAGAAAGCGCATTAATTACTTCAGCTACTCCTACATGACGATCATTAAAATTAGCTACCGGCTCTGATGGGGAACTATTCAGGTTAATCGCAAACCCGATATAGGTCGATAGTTGAAATGGCAAGAATTGAGATTTAACTTCCAGTTCCAAATTGGGATTTATTAGAAAAGAATTTGGAGCAAAAGATGAGATTTTTTCAACCGGACAAAAAATACATTGACTTTGAAAATTAAATACAATCACCTGAACCGTATTTGGGCGATAAGTTAATCGTGTTGAAAAGAAAAATTTATTTGATATTCTTTTCCTTAAAACTACTCCTACAGTAATTTCTCCTATTTCGGAATTGTTTATTGTCGATCTGATGCTGTCAAAATCATTGACCCCATTTAAAGCGTAAAAGTTGCTTCCAACTTCAGGTATGATCTCCAATTGACCTCTACTCAAATGAGGCCAGAAGAGTAGCAAAAAAGTCAAAACAACAAATCGAAATTTCATAGATTATGACTACCTCGCTAACCTTTCCAGATTAGCGAGGTCTATTTTTCTTATTGCCTTACCTGGAAAGTGAGCGTTTCAGTATTATAGGAATAGCCATTTCCAAATTAAGTGATCCCTGAAGCAATAGCAACTGCTGTTGGCAATTTTCCATTTACTACCACCAGACTCCAACCCGCTACGATTTGCCTGAAAAGAGGAACTCAAGGAAGATGTGGAGGAATAATTTCTATTTCTGACTAGTTGACAGCAGGTCTCAATATGATGAATCACCTAATTAGGACCTATTGGTACGAGTAAACGACTGTTAGTCGCTACAGCTTTGCAATGCTTCCTTAATTCGAAATCATGAAGCAATAGGTATTGAGATCATAACTACTCACCATGTGAACTCAGGTTACCACAAGGTCTTCAGAGGGAGCCTGGAATCCGGGACTCTAGGAATTTAGGATAGGCGGAGATTATTCTATAAAACGACTTAGTAAAAACACAATGAATATTGATAGCTATTCCCTTGGTTGCAGTAGAAGTGATTTAGAAAATTCTTTTGTACAGAGGAACAGACCGCAAGGTACGGTGAATGCGTGGAACTGGATAGGATGTAAGGTAAGTTTGATTGGGCTGGGAACATTAGTTCTTTTTCTGTTGCACCCCACCTCTCTCTATGGGCAAATATCTTCAACGGACTTCGTTACGACCTGGCAGACGACAGCACCGAATCAAACGATTCGGTTAGGTACCTCCATCTTCGGCGGACATAACTATGATGTGGATTGGAACAACGACGGAGTCTTCGACGACCTGGGAGTTACCGGATCAATAGATCACACCTACCCCGCTGCAGGGACCTATACTGTCAGAGTCCGTGGAATTTTTCCAGCTTTACAACTTGGAGGGCATTTCAGCTCGAACAGGCTCATGTCAATCGATCAGTGGGGCACAAATTCCTGGAGTACTATGCAATCGGCTTTCCGAAATTGCAGCAACGTTATTTACAATGCAACAGACGCACCGGATCTCAGTAATGTTACTACCATGGGGTCAATGTTCCAGGGGGCCACTCTTTTTGACGGAGACCTTAGCAATTGGGATGTCAGCAATGTCACAAATATGTCTTCTATGTTTGATGGCACTGCATTTAATCACAATATCAACAATTGGACTGTGGACAACGTCGTGATGTTCTTTGGCATGTTTCAAAATTCTTCTTTCAATCAGCCCTTGAATAACTGGAATGTGTCCATTGGACCTAATTTATCTTACATGTTTCAAAATTCTTCTTTCAATCAGCCCTTGAATAACTGGAATGTAGCCAATGTTACCCACTTTCAATTCATGTTTGAAGGCAGTGACTTTGATCAGGATATAGGTGGATGGAATGTGTCTAGTGGGATCGCTCTTAGTAACATGTTTAAAGATTGCCCCTTCAATCAGGATATCAGTGGATGGGACATAAGTAGTGCACAATTTATGTTATCAATGTTTGAGAATGCTACATCATTTGATCAGGACATCAGCGGGTGGGATTTTTATAGACACAATTTGAATATGCGAGATATGCTTAGAGGAGCAACCGCCTTTTCTTTAGCTAATTACGATGCTCTTTTAATAAACCTTGCCTCAATGATAGGATTTGTACCTTCTAGTCAAAATTTAGGAGCGCCGTCTCTGTATTGCAGCGGGGAATCTGCTCGGTTCCAGTTGGGTATAAGTGCAGGCTGGGTGTTTGATGCTGATGCATTTCAATGTCCGCTCTCAATCGAATTTTCAGCCTCTTCTGCATCAGATATTGAATCAGTAGGAGGAAATATTCCTTCTTTAATAATGGATGGGAATTTGGCTTCTGACACAGAAATCGATTTAGTAGTGTCTGGAACAGCGAACCCGGGTGTGGATTATTCACTTGGTGGACTAACAGGACCAGGTACCGTCACAGTAGTTGTTCCTGCAGGAAACTACTCTCCTGGCACTCCACTTCCAATAAGCTCACTGGGCTTACCAGGAGGTGGCAGTGTGAATTTTTCGATTGTTGATGATGCGCTGTTTGAGGTGGACGAAACAATTTCGTTTTCATTGAGTAACCCGGGAGACTTTTTGGCGGTGGGGGATGTAGATGGTGATTTGAGCGTGCAAGCTAACCACACATACACAATTATAACAGACAATGGAGTTGGTAGTGTGAGTGCTGAGCTGTCTGTGAGTCAGCATGGTGATGAGGCTGGTTCTGTGCCGGTGGAGTTTACAGTCACTTTAGGGGCGGCCAATCATACAGGATCAGCGATCAGCTTTAACATAGCACAGAGCAGCGGTGATGCGGATGGTTCTGATTACACGACTGTTGCGACGGTTTCTGTTCCTGACGGACAAAGTACAGGTGTGGCCTCCTTTGCTGTGAATGATGA
>JANQEC010000054.1 GCA_028278585.1 Cyclobacteriaceae bacterium
CTGAATCTTTTAGATCGTAATGATTCCGTAAACATAGCATGGCCTAAAACTGAAATTGAAAAGTATGGACACGGTTGGGCATGGGATGACTATAAGTACGACTACCAGGCCGTTCGCAATTGGTGGCCAATTTATGGGAATCGGGTAACCATCCTTAAAGAAGAGGATTCTTTGGCTGTAACCCCCACATTCTTTGAAGATTTTGTAGAAGCAAACCAGGAAGGCGCAGGAGGAAACGGGACTGATCGAGAGGTGAATTACAACTTGTTCAAAGTCAATCCAACCAAAGACACGGCCAAATTTGAAGAAAGCATTCCTTTTGAATTTTCCAAAGATTTGCTCATCCAATTACTCTCAGATACCCTTAAAAAGGATTTTCGATTTACTGATCAAATAATCATCAATCCGGACACTCTTTTCTCTCAAAGCATCGATGATGTGCTATCCCTGATGATGAAGGTCAGTGACAATCTCATTTCTGAACAAATGTTGATCTTATCTGCCTGGAAACATGGATATACTTCTATCAATCCGTTTATTAAGCATGCCCGACTGATATGGTTGAGCGACTTGAATGATTTTGTTTGGGTAGATGGTTCGGGTCTTTCCAGGTACAATTTAATTGCCCCGGTTGACCAGGTGAGGTTGCTTAAGAAAGCTCATGAGGAATTTGGTCTTGAACGATTAAAAAACATTCTTGCAGTAGGTGGAGAATCAGGTACCATCAAAGACTGGTATGCTGCTGAGGAACCTTATATCTATGCTAAAACCGGTACACTCAGCAACAACCACAACCTAAGCGGTTTTATGAAAACCAGGTCAGGGAAATGGATGATATTCTCGTTTATGAATAATCATTACACTGTACCTACTGACACTGTGAAAACAGAAATGCAAAAGTTGTTAGAAGGGATTAGAGATTCGTATTAAGATCGACTTCAATCAAGTTTGAATATTTTCACAACTTGTTAATGGTTATGAAAGCTCAATATCAGTCATGAAAGAAATCAACGTCCTGGAACTTAAAGCACTTATTGACCAGTCTGCAGATTTTCAATTGATTGATGTTCGTGAAGCCCATGAATTTGAGATTTGTAACCTGGATGGCGAACTAATTCCAATGGGGGAGATCCCCTACCAGGTGGATAAGATATCAAGGGACAAGCAAGTAGTTGTCCATTGCCGCAGCGGTGCCAGAAGTGCAGACATCATCCGGTACCTTGAAATGAGGCACGAATTTGACAATCTTTATAATTTGGTTGGAGGAATATTGGCATGGTCGGATCATATTGACCCGACCATGCCTAAATATTGATCCGGAATTATCGTCCGGGTTTAAGCTACTGATTATACTCCCTGATCAATCCACCAGTCAAACGCATGAGTTCAACTTTCGAGCTAATAAGGTTGTAAGCAGCTTGTAGCCTTAAAATTGAAGAGGATAAGTAATTATTTTGAACATCCCGGTAATCAAAGGAGTTGATGCTACCGTTTTTGAATTTCTCCTCCGACTGATCAAGATTCACAGCCGCAGCACTTTCACGTCGCGCATTAATTCCATAAAGTTGTCTTCTTATATTATACTGATCCAGTGCAGCAAGTAAGTCCCTATCCAACGAATTCTCTAGCTCGTCGACCCTCAACTGCCCCACTCGTTCGTTCACAATTGCATTCCTGATTGCGCGTTTGATCTTTCCACCATTGAACAGGGTAAAGGATAAAGTAAAATTGGCTGAATAGGTATCCGTTGTACTGGTAAGCCTGGTACTGGGGCCATCGGCAAATCCATCTCCTGTAAAGAAATTCGCATCGGACAAATCGAGACTATTCCTGTTTTCAGAAAAACCACCGTTGAAGGAAAGCGTAGGATACCGATCTGAATAACTCAGTTTGGTCGACTGTCCGAGAACTGACTGAGTAATGTATTGTTTCTTCAGGTCTACATTCTCTGCCAACATTTTTCCTCTCAAATCTTCAAGTGTGTACGCTTCATCCGGAATGTTAAGTGTGTCTGTGAAGGTGTAAAATTTCGCTACATCCTCCTCAGCCAGAAGCACATTAAGATCTCTCACAGCATCCCTGAATTTCAACTGTTGATTGATGTAATTAATGGAATCTGTCAGGTAATTTCCTTCTTCCAACAGCACATCCGTACTTACAGCGCTTCCTAGTTCGGATTTGACGGTAGTGTAATCAAATTTATCCTTCGATAGAAGGAGTTGCTTATGAAATTCCTCTAATCTTTCTTGTTCTAATACTGCCAGGTAATATCCGAGAATGATGCTTTGCAGCGTATTCGCTATTACGATTGACGCATTACCTTCTGTTTCTGCTTGCAACAACTCAAATCTCTTCTTACTGATATTGGCTCTGAATCCATCAAACACAGTCCAGTTTGCATTGATGGCAGGCTGAACTGAATTTGAAAGCGTCTGCCCCCTGGTCGAAGTAGGAAATGCAACCTTTACATTGTCAGTAAGCACATTGTTCTGATTAAGGTTGAATGTAATAGTTGGCATTCTTCCTGCTTCACCCCAGCTATTGTTGTTGCGAGCTACTTCCACATTGCCTCTTTCGATAAGCAGGTCGTAGTTCCGTTGCAATCCGATCTGAATTGCGTCTGAAAGCGACAGATTTTCTTGAGCGCTGATCGAATAGGCAGCACATACAATTCCAATAAAAAATAGTAGTATCCTTTTCATTCTTTTAAAGTTTTTCGAAATGAGTCATTTGGCACTTTTAATCATTTTCGATTGATATTTCTCTATGATTAGGTTGAGCATTATGCTCATTTCGTGTCCTTTGATTAATGTGATAATTAGGCTGATTCCTTGTATTCCTCAAGCCTGCGTTGATCAATCAGCACGCGCTCTACATCCTCTCTTGTAGGCTTCTTACCTGTCCACAGCCATTTCGCTGCTCTCCTGATATCATTGAAAAGCACAATGAAAACAGGGAAGAAAAGCAGAATGATAAATGTTCCGATCAATACTCCATAAGCAACAGATATTGCCATCGGGATCAGGAATTGTGCCTGAAAGCTTGTTTCCTTTATCAATGGGAAAAGTCCAAGAACAGTCGTTAGTGAGGTGAGCAGGATAGGCCTGAACCTGGACAGCCCGGCATTATATGCTGCCTGGTAGACTGTCATTCCTTCATTCTTAACCATGGTATTAAACTTCGTAAGGAACACCACAGCGTCATTGATGATCACTCCCGAAAGTGCCACCATACCCCATGCACTTAACAGAGAAACAGGAAGTTCCTTATCTGGAGATATCCAATCTTCGATACCATGACCCAATATAGCTCCGAACCAACCCAATGGGATCATCATAATGATCAGTAAAGCCTGGTAGTAGGATCTAAAAGTGATCATAAGAATAAAAAATATGACAAGAAAAGCTCCACCAAAAAACAACCCGATTTCTTGTCCAGCTCTCGCACTCTGCTGAGACTGGCCTCCGTAATCAACTACAACTGTTGGATACTTTGCTTTTAGTGCCGGGACAATCTCCTCACGAATCTTTTTCAATACCGGGGGTACCTCTCCAAATGGATCAAGCATTTCTGCCTCTACAGTGATTGCCCTGGAAGTATTGTAGTGCTTAATCCCGGAAACACCACGTTCAATCTTATAATCTGCGACTTGCGTTAGAGGAAATTCCTGACCAGCTGTAGTTTTCACTTTGATATCTTCCAGCTGACTCACACTTTTTCGTCCGGAATCAGGATACCTGACCCATACCCTCAACTCATCATTGCCTTTCATAAAGCGCTGCACCTCTTCTCCGAAAAATCCCTGACGCATCTGCTTGGTAATATCATCGTGGGTTAGTCCCATGAAGTATGCTTCAGGTCTAAGGTCAAACAACATTTCCCTTCTTCCAACCGGTACATTGTCCTCGATCTCTTTGAGATCTGCAATACCAGCCAGTTCATCTTTCAGGAATTTCTTCGCCTCTTCAAGTTCACCATAATTCTTACCAATAAGACGCATTGAAACAGGTTTACCAAATCTGTTTCCTCCACCAACTGCATACTTCTCGGCTTCAGTAACCGGCCCAATCGCTTCCCTTACCCGCTCAACCAAATCAAACTGGTTAATGCCATATTCATCCAACTCACGATAGAAGATGTTTATTGATCCTGCATGAGATCCCGATTCCCACTGTGAAAATCCAATATTGGCAAAAGTGTCATTGACTATATCCTCATCGGTATCAAGCTCCTCCTTCATCTCATCGTTTACTTTCCAGATCGCTTTTTCGAATCGGTCCAGGTATCTTTCAACTTTTTGCTCTCGCTCTCCTGGTTTAAATGCAATGTTTACATTAAAACTGTTGAATGGAATTTGAGGAAAAAATGTTGCTTTAATTTGACCTCCAGCCAATAATCCTGAAACGATGATCAAAAACCCAGCAAGCATCGCAAGTGAGATCGATCTGTTCTGCATGGTGAATTTCAAGGCTCTTCCATACCAGTTCAGTTTCATGTATTCTATAACTCCATTCAGTGTTTTCCTGACTTTGTAGCTCCTTGTGTCCTCCTTTTTCACCTTCAACACGTGCTTGCTTGCGAGGTGGGCAGGAAGGACAAAAAATGCCTCGAGCAGTGAGAATCCCAGGCTAAAGCATACAACGAATGCCATGTCTCTTAAAAACTCAAATCCGCCTGTCAATAAAAGAAGTGGTAAGAACGCAACAATGGTAGTAGTTACAGATGTAAACACGGCTGGTAACACTTCAATTGTTCCCTGCACCGCTGCTTTGATAGGATTTCCGTGTTTCTCAAAGTGTGCATATATATTCTCAGCAATTACAATTCCATCATCAACCAGAATACCAATGACCAGGATCATACCAAACAATGAAATCATGTTGATCGTGAGGCCAACGAAAGAGCCCAAAATGAACATTCCCAAAAACGAAGATGGAATGCCCCAGGCTACCCAAAAAGAAAGCCTCAGGCTAAGGAACAAGCCCAGCGAAATGAGAACAAGCAACAACCCAATGAGGCCGTTAGTGGTAAGTAAATCCAACCGCTGACCCAGGAATGACATGAAGTCAAAAACCATATGTAGTTCAACAGCAGAGGTTCGCTCGTTGTAGTCTTCAACATATTTGTTAACCACCTTGGAGATCTCTTCCAGGTCCTCAGTTTCAAGTTTCTTTACTTCAATAAAAACAGCTTCTTTTCCACTCAGGTATGCCTTTGAAGGAACATCAGCGAATTGTTCTTTTATGACTGCAATGTCTTTCAAGAGGATCTCACTTCCATCCGGGTTACTTCTAACAACAATGTCCGAGATCTTTGATGCATCTGTTTCTTTTGCTCTGGATCGAATCAATATCTCCTCATTCGCCGCTTTAACAGATCCTGCAGAAATATCTCTATTGTTCTGTCTTACTGCATTGGCTACCTGATCAAAGGTTAGATTGTAACGCAGAAGATCTTGCTCTGTAACTTCAATTGAGATCTCAAGTGCTGGAAAACCTGATACATTAACCTGAGAAATATTCGGATCAGCGAGAAGCTCATCTTCGATCTCTTCGGCAAAGTTTTTTAGCGTTTTCAGGTCCATGTCTCCAGTCAGACCCAACCATAACGCCGTTGATTGTTGTTTTTGCTTAAATACGATCGGCTTTTCAGCACTTGCGGGAAATGAATTGATGCCATCAACCGAGTTCTTAACCTCCGTATAGATATCGTCGATATCATAATTGTCAAGCGTAATGATCGTGATGCGCGCTGAATTTTCCGATGAAGTAGAGATCAATTCATCAATACCTGCAATCGGATTGACTGCCTCTTCAATTTTCAAAGTAACCCCTTCCTCCATCTCCTCTGGAGAAGCTCCGGGATAAGCAACTGTAATGATAATGTTTCGATCCGCCCGTGTTGGGAAAAAGGATTTCTTAGCATTGACCATCGCCACCAATCCTCCGATCAATGTTAAGGCTATGAGAATATTTGCCAGGATAGGGAACTTTACAAAGTACTCTACAAGATTTTTTACAAAAGTCATGGTCTTCTAATTTTTTAGGTTATCGACTTCCAACCTGAGAGCTAGCCTCCGCATTCAACAACTTCTTTTGCTCTTCCTGCTTGAGCTCAAGGTCAATGTCTTTTAACTCATTTTTCTTCACCTTCATGTTGTTGTAAGCGCCGATCAATGGCTCTACTACAAGGTCATCGCCTTCTTTCAGTCCATTGAAAATGGCATCTTCTTCAGTAAGTCTTATGACATTGATTTCGCGTTTTTTAAGCAATGAATCATTTTCAACAACGAATACTTCATCTCCGTTGTAAATGGCATTTCTGGGCATTATCATACCATTAGTCACTGTACGTGCCGGAATAGCTGCCTGGAAAAACTGACCATCATAGATCTTCTTCCCATTTGATTGTATAGCAATAAAAACGTCTACTGACTGTGTATTCTGATTTACATAATCGCTTATCCTGGTTACATTCCCATCCCAATACAGCTGCGTCTCACTAGAATAGATCCTGACCGGCGAAGCTTGTTGGATCCAGGGAATATCCTTTGTCTCAACTGCCACCTTCAGCTCATGAAGCCCGGCGCGAATGATCTGGCCGATTTTTGTTCCAGGGTTTACAAAAGACCCTGATTGTAAATTCACTTCTTTTATGCTGCCAGCAAAAGGTGCGTAGTATCTATGCTTGGATAAACGAACCTCTGCACTTTTAATCGAATAGTAAGAGGAGTAAATTCCCTTGGTTGCAAGGAAAGTTTTCTCCTTTTCAGAAGAAGATTTTGGTAAATCAGGGAATTCCTTATCTATATCCAGTGAATTGAAATAACCCTGCCAGGTATCAAAGCTGTTGTTAAAATCAATTTTGATATCGGGAAGTATGCCAGCCAAATCTCTCAGGAAGTTACTTTTCTGTGATTTTAGATTCAGCGTTGCCTCTTCATCATCTATGTAAAAGAGCAAAGCTCCTTTTGAAAATCGTTCTCCCTCCTTCAGCCTGATTTTTCCCTGCGACATTCGCCCGGATACTTCGGACAAAAGATCCAGGGATTGAGCCGTTTCGACCCGTCCATAGGTTACGATGTTTGTTTTAAGTTCTTCGTAGTTGACCTTTCTGGTATCAACTGTCTTAATTGCAGTCGGGGGCTCAATGTTCTCAGGTTCTTTTTTCTGTCCTGCAAACATAATTGCTAGTAGTACGGCTGCTGCAAGTATACCAAGTGTCGAGCCAATGACGGTTAGTTTCCTTTTCATAGTTTTTCGTTCGGTTAGTCCCACCTTATTAATGAAAAAAGGCTTTACTTAGTTACAATTATTATTGAATTAGTGATGAGTGGAAAAAAGGCTGCTTAAGCTGTAATAAACAGGGCTAGTTGGTAATACATAGAACTGACAAAAAACCTGAAAAAATGACCAAAATCAATAAAAAAGAAGAAGATTGGAAAAAAGAGTTAAGTGAGGAAGAATTTCATGTTTTGAGGGAGAAAGGGACGGAAAAACCGTGGACGGGTGCGCTTTTGGAAAACAAGGAAAAAGGCACGTACGAATGTGCCGCTTGCGGCAATGCACTTTACTCCTCGAATACAAAATTTGACTCTGGTTCCGGATGGCCCAGCTTTTATGATCCTATCTCTAAAGAATCAGTTGATTTCGAAACGGATAAATCATTCGGAATGATCAGAACCGAAGTGAAATGTGCCAATTGTGGTAGTCATCTGGGCCATGTGTTTCCTGATGGACCTGAGCCTTCAGGTCAGCGATATTGCATGAATTCAATTGCCATGAAGTTCAAAAAAGAAGATTAGGTGACAATATTCTGACTTGAGATCTTGATGAAATTCTCATCAATCATCCATATGAAGTAGGGAGAAATATTTACAGCCACTCCTTTCAGTGCTGATTTCACAAAGAATTGTGTTTTATTCACCTCGTTTTGATGTTCGAGGTATTCGTTTACTTCCTCCCCTTTCATTGACCTCATTTGTGGTACTTCCATGTGTAGTTGTACGCCAAGGAATTCCGAAATCTCAGTAATTGACATAGAAGCAATCAAATTTTCAATTTCTGTCATGAAATCATGTTTCATCATAGTCGCCTCAGAATTCCGGGTTGTATTTACACTTTCAGGAAGACAAACCTTGTTGATCAATTGTGTCTCGTGAACATTAATGATGAAATAGAATGAACCCTTCAATTCTCCTCTAAAAGCTACTTTAACTACATTGACTTTGAATCGTCCCAGAAGATCAAATTCATCGATGCGTTCTAAAAGACCTGCTCCAAAATCCATCAGGTCATACTTCATTCGAATACGGAGCATCTGACCCATGGCCTGGGCCGCCTTTTCCAGCGCCTCTTCTACCATTTCCCGGTAGACGCCTAAATGAGCTTCTGAGATTTCTAGATCTGGCATTTAAGTTAAATTGAGACGGCTATATGATCAGGATTCTCATTCTGAATATTTAAACTTAAATACCCATTACGATATTTACCTAATCGTAGATGCAATTTAAATCACATTCCTCGCTTAAGATCACATGAATCGACGAATTCGGGATCTAGTCTTTTGAAATTGAGGGTTTATAAGACAATTCTTGTCTTAATTCTATAAATACTTGAAATCTACCTTTCCACTAAGAGCCATGAAAAAGATAGCTGCACTTATTTTCCTCCTATGTTTATCTGGTCCAATTCTACTGACTAACTGCAATTCTGATAACGAAGTTGATCCCGGAGTTGCCCCGGAAATCCCTCCGATAGCTACCATGGTAATGGATTTTGGAATTATAACCGCAGATGGAGGACGGACAGCTACTCAAAACAATTGGGCGTTTTCCGTACTTACCGTTGGTTTCTGGAACGCTGCTATCACGCTGACCTTTGTAGTCCCTGTACTCTCCTTTGCCGAATCTTTTAATCACACACCTACCTTCGACCCTGACATTCCGGGCTGGGTTTGGGAATACGACTTTGGCGTTAACTATCACGCAAGGCTGCAAGCAGTAATCACCAGCGAAGCGGTCGAATGGAACATGTTCATCACCCAAGACGGTGTTTTTGAGGATTTTAACTGGTACTCGGGTACGTCGGCATTGGATGGGCTTTCAGGACAATGGATATTAAACAAAGATCCTGAAGAGCCTCAACCCTTCATTCAGGTTGATTGGAATCGTTCATTTACAGGCGATGTTGCTGATATTCAGTATTTGAACATAACTCCGGATAGTGACGATAACGGAAGCTATATCCTTTTTGAAATTGCCGATTTCGGAGATTTCAACAGATCCTATGATATCTACTCAAAGCCACACGACAATACCACCGAAATCGAATGGAACAACGTAAATGTCAACGGTCGTGTCAAAGATTTGCGGCATTTTGGCGATGAAGAATTTCACTGTTGGGATGAAATGATGGATGACATTGACTGTCCAACCTGATTTTCTCTATAACGCTTGCTTACCATTTTTCTTAAAATTTGTTAAACCGAAATCGCAATTTTCTATTTTTCCCCAATTAATCCTATCGGGGAAGACAATTACCGTATTGTTCTTTTTATAGGCTAAGTTTTTGCAACTATTTTTGAGCAAGCTTAGTTAGCAACAGTAGACGGTTATCTAATGAGCAAAAATGTTGTCGTAATACCAACATTCAATGAAAAGGAAAATATTGAAGCGATTATAAGCGAAGTAATTCGTTTGGATCCTGAATTCGATGTGCTCATTGTGGACGACAACTCTCCAGACGGAACCGCTGATATCGTCAAAAACATCATCTCAAAAAATCAAGATCGTGTATTTCTTATCGAGCGAGAAGGGAAGCTCGGGCTTGGAACAGCCTATATTACTGGTTTCAAATGGGCACTTGAAAATAAGTATGATTACATCTGTGAAATGGATGCAGATTTTTCGCATAATCCAGAAGACCTGGTTCGATTGCTACAAAGATGCCAGGAAGGTTATGATGTTGCCATAGGTTCTCGGTACATTAAGGGAGTTAACGTCGTTAACTGGCCAATAGGCAGGGTCCTGATGTCCTATTTCGCCAGCATTTATGTAAGGCTGGTAACGGGAATGCCGTACAAAGATTCAACTGCTGGTTTCAAGTGCTATTCAAGAAAAGTTCTTGAAACAATCAATCCGGACAGAATACACTTCATAGGATATGCTTTTCAGATTGAAATGAAATTCAATGCCTGGAAGCATGGATTCAAGGTAACTGAAGTCCCGATTATTTTCACAGATAGAACGAAAGGAACATCCAAAATGTCCAAAGGAATTTTCAAAGAAGCGGTCTTTGGTGTAATTGAAATGAAAATAAAAAGCCTCTTCAGAAAGTACGAACCCGTCTAGTCAAATCGAATTGACTCAATTGGTTGCACCTTCGAAATTATAGATACCGGAATTAAAAGAGTTAACCCAATCATTGCAAGTACTGACAGGTTTAACCACAGGATAGTTAAAAAGTCAAATTGAATAGGGACATGACTCATGTAATAGTTTGTCGCATCCAAAGGAATTATTTTAAAAAAATACTGAAGAGCTCCAAGCAAAATACCAATTACATTTCCTAAGAGAAGTCCCTTCACAAGTAGCTGTACGCCATTCCATAAAAATATATTTCGAATAAATCTATTTGAAGAACCCAGTGCTTTTAACGTCCCGATCATTTGAGTTCTTTCCATGATGAGAATCAGCATAATTGAAATGATGCTTGTGCCGCAAACAAATAGAATGATTGTTAGTAAAATCACCACATTCCTGTTCAGCAGGTTCAGCCAATCAAAAATTTGAATGAATCGATCCGATACTTTGTCGACATAAAGGTCTATTCCAACTGAATTAAATAAGTCCATTTCTGCTTTCTCCAATTCATCGGTATCTGAAATAAAAACTTCCAGTCCGCCTGCAATAGAATCAGGCCAGTTATTAATACGCCTCACCAGGTCCAGGTCTCCAATGATTACCTTTTCATCAAATTCCTCTAAGCCAGTTTCATAAATTCCAACAACCTGCAATCGGCGAAATCTTGGTGGGTTTTGGACAAAATAGATCAACACCTCATCCTCGGTATCCAACTTTAGATAAGAGGCAATTTTATTACTCAATGCCACCTCGGTAGAATATTTATCTCCCGAAAAATCAGGAAACCGTCCTTCTATCAAGTGCTTTGAAAAACTGGCAGTGTCGAAGGAATCATCCACACCCTTTATCAATACACCTTGCACCTCATCGTCTGTTTTCAGCAACCCGGCCTTCATTGCAAATGGCTGCACACGACTTGTCAGCGGGTATGACTCGATCACATTTATAAGAGAATCATCAACTACAATGGAAGTTTCCTCAAAAGAGGTCGAGAGCGTATACTTGTTAATAATTAAATGACCACTAAAACTGTAGATCTTATCCTTGATCTCACCTTTAAAACCGTACAAGATCATAAAGGATAGAATTAGGACTGAAAGGCCCAGCGCAATGCTTATTACAGCTATTTTGCTGATAATTGTTGAGAATGATCCTGCGGTTTCATTCGATATTCTATTTGAAACAAAAAAAGGAAAGTTCATTTCAATAACTCAGATAGTTGTTTTTAAACGGTCAGATCATTCAATTACAATATTAAGTGTTTTACCTTGTGAACATTATGACTGGTAAATGGTTTTTAATTTTTGTCTTGTTTTTTGGCTGTGGTACGAAGAGTGAAAATCAAACTGAAAAGGTTGTGCTACCGGGCGCCTATCAGATGAGTGAATACCTTCCACATTTGAATGGAAAAAATATAGCTGTCACCGTCAACCACAGTTCCATTATTGAAAATACGCACCTGGTTGATACATTGCTCAACAAGGAAGTAAATCTTACGAAAGTCTTCACTCCTGAACACGGATTTACAGGCACTATAAGCGATGGAGTTGAAATTGAATACGATGAGAATCAGGAAGGTTATGAGCTCATCTCACTGTATGGAAAAAACAAAAAACCTACTCAGGAACAGCTTTCAGGGATTGATGTTATGCTGTTCGATATTCAGGATGTTGGCGCCAGGTTTTATACTTATATCGGCACTATGCATTATGTCATGGAAGCGTGTGCCGAGTTAGATATCCCGGTTATTATCCTGGACAGACCCAATCCAAACGCCAGTTACGTTGATGGTCCGGTTCTGGATACTGCATTTAGCTCCTTTGTCGGAATGCATCCAATCCCCATTGTGTATGGGTTAACCATGGGCGAGCTGGCCTTGATGATCAATGGTGAAGGTTGGTTAGAAAATGGCATCAAATGCGACATTCGCGTCATAAAAAACAAATATTGGGATCATAAGACTACTTATTCACTTCCGGTCAAACCATCGCCAAACCTGCCAAATGACCTTAGCATTTCATTGTATCCAGGTTTGTGTCTTTTTGAAGGGACCATTGTTTCCGTTGGAAGAGGAACTCCCTATCCTTTCCAACAAATAGGTCATCCTGAATACCCTGATTCAACACATACCTTCACCCCTGTTTCCATGGAAGGCTCGAAATGGCCTCCCTATGAAGACCAGGTGTGTAAAGGTCTATCGTTCACTGATCTCAAACCTTCCTATGAATTCAATCTGGGATTCTTGATTGATGTTTACCAAAAAATGAATCGAGAAGATTTTTTTAACAACTATTTCAAAAGACTCGCTGGTACGGACAAACTTCAAGAGCAAATTGAAGCCGGCATGACGGAGCAAGAAATACGACAAACGTGGACAGCGGATTTGGGAAGTTTTATGGAGAAAAGAAAACCCTACTTACTTTACCAGTAAATTAAGAAACAGTATGAAAAAGAGAAACAAGATCATTTATTGGGTGTCCACGGGGTTGCTATCCCTGATGATGCTCATGTCGGCTACCATGTATTTATTCAATACTGCACAAGTTTCAGAAGTTTTTGTTCAACTGGGATACAACTCACGAATTATTATTCCTCTGGCTTTTCTCAAAATATTAGGTGTCACAGCCATTTTAACAAATAAGTCAAAAGTTTTGAAAGAGTGGGCTTATTTTGGATTCTCGGTTGACTTCCTACTGGCCATAGAAGGCCATTTATCCGTTAGGGATGGAGAGCATTTTGGTGCAATAATGGCACTTTTTCTACTGATCATCTCTTATTCATACAATCGATTGGTGCACCAGGAAGCCAATACGTAGACCTTGTTTGCACCTGTATAATTTCCATAAGAAACGAGGATAATTTCTGATATGTATCTAACTTTTAGGCATGAACAATCCAGTCAATTGGTTTGAGATCCCGGTAACAGACCTGGATCGGGCCAAGCAATTTTACGAAGTGGTTTTTGGATATGAAATCGCAATAAATGAAATGGGAAATGCTAAAATGGGATGGTTTCCATTTGATCATTCAGCGCCTGGTGCGACAGGAACGCTGATACAAAATGAAAACTACACACCTTCCTATCAAGGCACATTGGTATATTTC
>JANQEC010000147.1 GCA_028278585.1 Cyclobacteriaceae bacterium
TAGATCCAGCAATTGGAAGTCATTGGCCGGAAACTATTGACAAACGCGGGTCACACACAGTAATGCTTACACATGAGTTTTGGCAAAGACGTTTTGATGGCAAAGAAGAAGTTGAAGGTTTGGAGATCACATTGGATGGATTTTCCTATGCCAATTATGGCGTATTGCCGGAAGGGTTCAGTTTTCCCGGAAAAGTTGAGGGATTTCGATCTATAGCGTATGCGGATTTCGTGGTTGATGCAAGAGATTACAGGTCAGCTATCGGCTTAGCTAGATTGAAACCCGGAATGACAACGGATCAATTAAATGAAGAGTTGAAACAATTTGGAGAGCTGCAAGAGCAAAGACATTTTAAGTCCAATCATGGAATATCCTTTGTAGCAACACCATTATCCGATTTATTTCTTGGAAGTATAGATAAGTACTTGTTGCTAATTGGCGCTGCTGTTGTATTCCTTTTAATTATTGCCGCGGTTAACATTTCAAATCTCATTGTTAGTCAGGCTATTCGTCGAGGGCGAGAAACTGTGGTTCGAAAAGTCCTGGGTTCATCCAACAGCTTAATTATTAGAGAATTCATAGTTAACTCAACGGTATTGTCTCTAATTGGTAGTGGATTCGGCTTGTTGATGGCTGGGGTTTTTATTCGATTGTCCAGTGATTTGGTCAATCCGTATCTTCCTCATTGGCTAGAGGTAACTATTGATCAAAATGTGTTTGTATACACCTTCTTACTTGCATTGTTGCTGGGGGTTGCTATCGGAATGGTTCCTGGATTTTTTCTTTCCTCCAACAATAATCTTCATGAACGACTAAAAGATGGACAGCAAACAACGGGAAGCAAGAGCCAGAATAGAATTCAAAAAGGCCTTGCCGTTTTTCAAATTTTTGTTTGTGTTTTGCTACTTATAGGCGGCGGACTATTGTTCAAAAGCTTTAACGCCGCGCAACAAGCAAACCTGGGCTACAACACGAATCAGAAAATCACCTTTCGAATAGCCCTTTCATGGTTCAAATACGGTGGCCATGAGAAGAAACGAGCATTTTTCGAATCTAGCTTAAAGAAGATTGAAGAAATTCCGGGAGTTAATGAAGCAGCATTGAATTCTGCTTTGCCACTTTCTGATGTTGTAAAGACCACCACCGATTCTCAATCACTTTTCACAGTCGAAGGGCAATCGAAGGATGATCAATCCGAAAACCCATTTGTAAGTATACAGCGTGTTACGCCCAATTACTTTAAGGCAATGGAAGTAAATATTTTAAGAGGAGAGTCCTTTGATTATTCCGATCATGCTTCCAACGAGTTGAGGGTTATAATTGATGAGCAATTGGCCACCAGGATTTGGCCAGATGAAAATCCGATAGGGAAGCGTTTGAAGTTAGGTAATTACGATTCGGAAAGACCTTATTTAAGAATAGCAGGTATAGCTGAAAATGTCAAACATCAAAGCATCATCGACCACAACAATCCAAGTATATATCTATCTCTTCTGTCTTATACTGACACTGATGCTTATTATATAGTTAACACTGAGCTTCCACTTTCAGAGTTGGAAACAAAACTAAGCGAAGCCATATTATCCCTGGATGAGAACCAACCCACTTTTGAATACATGGAAATGGGTGATCATGTGGAGAAGACCAATTGGCAATCAAAAGTTACCAGTTTATTGTTTTTGGCAATAGCGACAATCGGAAGTGTAATTGCTGGCATTGGTCTCTTCAGTATCATGTCATTCATCTTGATTTTGAAGGTCAAAGAGTTGGCATTAAGAAAAGTATTGGGGGCCAATGAGCAAAATATTTTGCTACTGGTGATGAAGGATTTGTTTGGTATAGCTGGTCTTGGAATAGGGCTTGGACTACTGCTTGCACCACTGATTCTACGTCCTCTACTTCCATTCCTTTTTGGGGTTGAATTAGTCGACATGGCTACCTATATAGCTGTTGCTATTTCGCTGATTGTATTATCTGTCATTGCTGCTTTCGCCCCATCATGGCGAGCACTCTATGTGAATCCCGTGACTGTATTAAGAAAAGATTGATTTTATGAAACGAATCAATATTGGGACCATCATTCTTTGCTTTAATCTTTTTGGCTGTTCAATTAGCGATACCAATTCTGAATCTGATTCTTCCAACGAAATCACTACTCAATGGACTCAGATAAGTGTTGAATACGCAAAGAACTTCAAAGTCACTTATCATGATAATTATAAGGAAGTAGATCTTTCATATAAAAGCAAGGGTCGTGAAATTGATTTTAGACAGAAACTGATTTTGTATCCCAAAGGGACAGAACAACCCAAGACTGAAAATGATGGTAAGTATTGGTTCGTTGAAATCCCGATTGAGACTGTGGCAGCAAACGAAGATGGAGAGATCACTCGGTTGAGAAGCTTGGGGTTGATAGACAAGATTGTCGGCATGGGAGGAGGAGGAATTTATGATAGCGAGCTCAGGAAGCGATGGGAAAACAAGCAAATTGCATCAATCGGATATAGTTTTCATAGCATTCCTCAGCCGGAACT
>JANQEC010000165.1 GCA_028278585.1 Cyclobacteriaceae bacterium
ATTCGCATTGTCTTCTGCAATTAGCACTTTGAGCTTATCACTTATGGAAACAACTTTTTTGGCTCTGTTACCCCTCGATTTTGCAGATTTTAAACTTAAATTTTCCCATATATTTTTGTCAACCAACTTAAAAGTCACTTCGAAGGAAAATGTACTTCCTTTTCCGGGTTCGCTCACGAGCTCCAGCTTGCTATCCATCAAAGAAAGTAGAATGTTGGAGATCGACAGGCCCAGTCCGGTGCCACCGTACTTTCTGGTAGTTGTAGAATCTTCTTGTGAAAAGGCCTTAAAAATCCTTTCCAGGTTCTCAGGCTTGATCCCAATTCCAGTGTCCTTAACAGAAAATCTGAAGCGGGTTTTTCCACTCTGTGTTTCTTCGAGTACTTCCGCTTTTAACGCTATTACACCTTCATCAGTGAATTTTACAGCGTTTGCTAAGAGATTTACTAATACTTGTCTGAGTCGAACATCGTCTGCGAGAACGTAACGATATTTGTCATCAAGTGGGGTTAATTTCAGCTCGAGGTTTTTTTGGTTTGCCTTATAGCTGGTCATCTGAACTACATGTTCACAAAGCTCCTTAAGGTCTGTATGTTCAACGACCAATTCCAGTTTTCCTGCTTCCAACTTAGATAGATCAAGAATTCCATTGATTATGCCAAGTAATCCCATGGCAGACTGATTCACGATAGCCAGATGTTTTCGCTGCGTCTTGTCTAATTCAGTCTCGATCAATTGATCTGTGTAGCCGATGATAGCATTTAGCGGGGTCCGTATTTCGTGGCTCATCTGGGCCAAAAACTGTGATTTAGCCAGGCTGGCATGTTCCGCTTCTTCCTTGGCAGTATCTCGTTCTATGATCTTTAACTCAAGTTCACCTTTTCTTTTTCTTGCTTTTTTATACAAGACAAGGACACCAACTATCAGAATAGAAAGAAGTGATATGGTTATCAACGAGAGGTTGAAAAGCCGATTTTGTGTCTCGATGAGTCTAAGATTGAGTTCAGTTTCTTTTTTCAGATCTTCAATGATGAGTTCCTGTTCCCGACTTTCATAAATGGCCTTCATCTTGGCAGTCTCTTCTATCAGGTTGATTTTAGCCAGGCTGTCATTTAGGGCTAATATTTCTTCATAGAGGTCAGGTAAACGAGACCTTGCGTTGGTGCGACGGATGAGTTGGGCCTTTAGCACCTGACTGTCGAAGTAAACCTTAAGCGCCCCAATATCTTTTGCCATTTTTTCGGCTTTTTCGATGGATTTCAACCCTTCTGTTACCCTGTTTGTGTTTAAGAAGGTTTTAGCCAGGAGAATGTGTGAAACAGATAAACTATAGAGATCTTCTGACAACTTATCAATCTCCATAGATCGTAGCAAGAAGTTTTCGGCTTGTTTATAGTCTCCTGTTTCCAGGAAGGAGATTGCAAGGTTGGAAAATGTTATTGACCTTCCTCGATCATCGTCAAGTGAGTCCAAGATGAAGTTGGCCCTGGAGAAATACTCAAGTGCCTGGGAAAATTTCTTTTCCCTTTGAAAGAGTTCTCCAATATTATTTAATCCGTAAGCAACACCTTTAACATCACCAAGTAAGTCCTTAAGGTCGATGGATTCTTTGTAGAATTTCCTTGCCGTTTCGAGATCATTGAGATTCTTATAGGCAATACCAAGATTGTTTTTAAGCCTTGAAATTCCCAATGTATCCTGAAGGGTTTCCAATAAGGACAGTGATTCCTGGTAGTAAACAATTGCTTGATTAGAATTCCCCTGGATATCATACGAAATGGCTTTATTCTTAAGTGCAAGCGCTCTACCTTGAACGTAATCAGTTGATTCGGCTATATTGATGGCCTCATTGAAAAGTGTCCTCGCTTCAGTAGGATCAGTAAAGATGAGCCCAAAACCAATCTTGTTTAAAGTATCAATCCTGTTATCCGCACCCATTTCATCGGGTAACGTTGCGATTAGGCTATC
>JANQEC010000195.1 GCA_028278585.1 Cyclobacteriaceae bacterium
TACCCTGGACAATGACCTAAAGGCAGCTTTAGTTGCTGTATAAACGCTTGTCCCATCAAAACCTTTTTGATTTACAATGGATGTATTTCCAATGATCACTGCTCCATCATTTAAATGTGGGATTGCTTCTTTTATCAAAAAGAAAGGTCCCTTGACGTTGGTATCGAATTGCGAATCGAAAAACTCTTCGGTGATTTCAGTGTGTGGTGAAAAATAAGCCACCCCCGCATTCGCAAAGAGTATGTCAATCTTTCCGTACGTGGAAACAGTAGTTTCAATTACTTCCTTTGTTTTCGAAACATCTGCAGCATCTGCAAGAATTGAGGTTATATTTCCTCCGATTTCATTTACTGCCTGGTCAAGTGCTTCCTGTCTACGTCCAGTGATGACAACTTTGGCACCTTCCTGAACAAATAATTTTGCTGTGGCTAATCCGATTCCGCTATTTCCGCCGGTAATCAACGCCACTTTATTTTCTAGCTTTTTCATTTTTTAGATTTATTTGAAATGATTGGTTCAAATAGAACGATATTTTGAAACAAACGTTCCAAATAAGAAGAAATAATTTACAGAATACTTAGAACCTCTTCTGCTACACCCTCTAAATCAGGTTCAAGCATGGATGTTACTCGCAATCCCTGAAGACTTGAGAAAAGATACAAAGCGAGTGTTCTGGGATCTTTTTGATCACTTATTTCACCCAATTGCTGTGCTCCTTCTATCAGGGCGGCAAAGGAAGCCACAACACGATCCTTGTTCTCAATCAGAAAATCTTTAATTATTGGTTGTTCAGCGCTAAGTTCCGAGGTACAACTGGTTAGCATACATCCTTTCTGATTGCCCGCTTTTATATCATCGCTTATTCCATGGAAAAGAGATACGATGGCCTCTTTTGGCGATTTGGCTTCTGAAAAAGCTTTTCTCAGCCAATCGTTTTGGGTGGATTGGTAATGCCTTAGCGCCATTTCAAAAAGCTGGAATTTATCTCCAAACGTATTATAAATGCTGGACCGGTTCAATCCTGTAACGTCAACGAGGTCCTGCATAGATGTACCATTATACCCTTTTCTCCAGAAAAGGTCTGTGACGTTGTTCAGAACTTCATTGCGATCGAATAGTACGTTTTTAGGCATATTGAAACAAACGTTTCAAACATAAAGTTAGTTGCTTTCAACCAATTGGGAATTGGGAATGAAAAATTGAGAGTAGTGATTCCAAAAAATCAGTTTTTTCTTTTCACTCCCCGAATGGCCTCAGCAGTCCATGGGTCATCAGGCCAGTGGTGCTTAGGGTAACGCCTTTTTAACTCTTTGCGAACTTCAAAGTATGTATCATTCCAGAAATTTTTCAGATCAGAAGTGATCTGGACAGGCTTGAATCCCGGGGATAACAAATGAATCAGTAATGGAGTTTTTCCTTCATTAATTGTTGGTGTTTCGGCCATCCCAAATAATTCCTGAATTCTTGCAGCTAGAATTGGCGGTTCACCATTAGACCGATACATAATCTGTACGTTTGATCCACTCGGTACTTCCAGTCGGGATGGTGTCAGCTTATCTAACTGCTGTTGTTTATCAAAGGGTAAATGGTGGTGCAAAACTTCTTTCAGATCTATCTTCTTAAGATCTTGTGGTTTTTTAACATTGGTTAGATATGGAGAAAGCCAGTCACGATTGGTTATTAGCAAGCTCTCCCTGCTTACATCCGGCCAGTCTTCTCCAGATCTCCATTTTCTCATACTCAACATCCTGTTTTGCCATTGCTCTACATCTTCACTCCAATTCAGCAGCGTTGTTCCCTCTTTTTGAATTGCTTTTGCGATGGCTTCTTCCAAATGTTTTGGATCAGGATCAGGGAGTGGAACTGATTTCAAAACAATGCTACCGATCCGCATATCTCTTGATGCGACTAGTCCTCCATCTTCAGTATCCCATTCAATTACCTCAATTTCTTTTACTCGTGGTGCAAGATCCCTGGGATTAAGTGGTGATGCCAGGAAAATTTTACCCATTCCATCACGTGCATCGAGGTTAGCTATTGCCAACCACGATTCATGGGCCAGGTCA
>JANQEC010000238.1 GCA_028278585.1 Cyclobacteriaceae bacterium
CGTATGTATACCTCAGCTATATCTATTTGAGATATGAGTACAAGCCAGAAAAAGCCCAGGAATATTTGGGACAAATAATAGAGATGTATCCGAATAACTTTTACGCCAAAGGAAAATACCTGGAGTCGCTGGCCAACCCAGAAGATTTTGAAAATGCTCCAATTGAGGTGATTTATTCCCTGATGACGCATAAGAACCCTTATTACAAGCTGGCAGGATATGTTTTCCTTGGATATTATGAAGAAGTCGTTGTTGAAAGTGATGAGAAGGCTGAGTTTGCTTACCGCCGTGGGTTGGAGTATGGTGATGAACTGGAACATCATGGGGAATACTTTAAAGGACTCGGATATTTAGGGTTAGGTCGTCTTTTGGTGCAAAAAGGAGAGCATGTTGAGGCGAAGAGAAATTTAAACCTGGCGGTAAAATTTGCCGAGACTTCACAAATACGAAAAGAAGCAAGAGAATTACTATCTGAATTGTGAGTCAATTCTTTACGGTTAAAAATGAAGCGGAGGGACTCTATAAAGAAAAAGGGAGCAAGTTTTTGTCTTTTGCTTTTCCTGTTTCATCGGAAGATGATGTGAAGGAGCGATTGGATGGACTAAGGAAAAAATTTCACGATGCAAGACACCATTGTTATGCCTATGTCGTTGGGATGAAGGATCAGGCATACAGAGTCAATGACGATGGTGAACCTTCGCATTCCGCTGGTGATCCAATTTTGGGACAGATCAGGTCTTTTGCGCTGACAAATGTTTTGGTGGTGGTTGTTCGATATTTTGGAGGAACCAAACTAGGGGTAGGAGGGTTGATACATGCCTATAAGACAGCAACGGAAGAAGCCTTAAAGAAGGCTTCAAAAAAAGAAATTTTCGAGGAGGTGGATGTGTTGTTCCATTTTCCATACGGCTTACTAAGCTCAGTGGAAAGATTGATCACGGAGTTGGATATATCTGTGATTGATCGTGATTTTCAGGAGGATTGTCGAATTAAGGCCCGATTGAAGACGCAATTAATGGACCAATTGAAAAACAAAACCTCAGACCTTTATAATTTGCAAATGTCAATCACCCTATGATTATGAAATTACCGTCCGAACTGAACGCACTTTTTGAGCGTGATCTTGAGAAACTGAGTGAAGAACTCAATTCCTATGAAAATGAAGATGATATCTGGACTGTTAATGGAGAGATAAAAAACTCCGCTGGAAATTTGTTTCTTCATCTTTGTGGAAACCTCAAACATTTTATAGGAGCTACTTTGAACAAAACAGGATACGAGCGAGATAGAGATTTTGAATTTTCAGGAAAAGTATCCAGGAACGACCTGGTTGAGAATATCATGGAAACAAAAGAAATGCTGGCTTCCTATTTCGAACGTGTCTCAGTTGACGACATGTCCGATCCATACCCATTGCAGCCATTCGGGTATCCAATGACCAAATCTCAGTTCATATTGCATCTGTATGGTCACTTCAATTACCACATGGGTCAGATCAATTATCATCGTAGGTTGTTGGGGTAGACATGTAGCCAGTCTTTATTAAGCTTTTGATCGGGATGTTTAACTGTTGTCTTACGTGATGACATTGTTTTTTTAACTCTTCGCCGGAGAATCGATTATGATGATCAATCGCTTCAATTTCAAGAAAAACCTCCCCATTAGGTAATTCATCAATATGTATTTTGATATGTTCAATTGTGTAGATTTTTCGTGTTTTTTCTACTACACCAATTCTTGAATATTGCTTAAGTAAAGTATTGATCTGGTCTTTACCTGGGTTCTTTTCATACCAATACACACGTGTCCTTTCGATCCCAGCGTCCGATACTCGCTCATAGTGTGCTATTACGTTTTCAATTGTCCCTTTCCTCCACTTCAATTTTCCATTGGGAACCTTGAAGTAATGATCTTCCTGAGAATCAATTCCAATGAATTCAGCCTTTATTCTTTTTAGGATTCCTTCTACATTCTTTGAATTGGTCAACCTGGCTTTTAATGTGAAATCTTTATAATTCTCTAAACTCATATCCTTCGAAAACAAAGGTAACAGATGGTGAACAGGAACTTTGTATCATCTTTGCAGATTCCCGATCTGCTGACCCTGTTTGACGTTTATCGCCTTGAATCGATCTTTTTCGAAAATGAGAAGTACGGTTGAACCTCCATATGCAAAGTGTCCCAGCTTTTCACCTTTGTAGACCTGCTCTTCCTGCCCCTGTTGGATGTGTTTGTATTTTTCTTCAAAAACCACAGAACCGATGGTTTGCAGACCGATAGGAATCATTCCTACGTGTCCATAACTCTCTGTTTTGATAATGAAATAGCCGTGTCTGAAGTTTTCGAAAACACTATAATCCTTGTTGTAGGCCACATTTCCGTTGTTGATCATGTCCGGGATATCCGGCATTCCAAACAGTCGGTCTCCTACAGATTCGTTCGACTCGACAACAATACCAGAAACTGGTGCGTGGTAATGATGATAATTGGTTGGCAGGAGAAAAACTGCTAATGCTGTACCGCCAACAAATTTTTTGGCGAGGGGAGAATTGTCCAGCAAAGCATTGAGACTAAGCGTCATCCTACCTTTTGTGGGGATCTCACTGTCCCATTGCAGGTCATTATTGATCATGTTGATGACACCATCGGCAGGTGAGACAAGAACGGAATTGTCATTCACTTCATCGATGGGACGTGCACCGGATTTTATGTCTCTGATGAAAAACTCGTTGAAAGAGGTGAATCCGCCTGAAGGCAATACGAAATCCTCGTTGCCTATCGATTCATTTTCAAGCCATTGGCTTATGGCCTTGGCTGAGAAAGGGCTATCCATGTATTTCCCACGGTCCTCCACAAATTGAAGGGTCCAGCTAAGCCCCGGTTCCTCAAGAACGAATTTCATCCCCCACGGATTTTTATAGTAGAGCATCGAAAATTCAATGATCCGATCCAGGCCATTTTCCGTGTTGGGGAGAAAGTAGAACCATTCATTTAAGAAGGCATAAAGGTCATCCACATTCTTGGACCTCCAGGGGTTGACTCCATTTGGCGGATCCTGGAGGTTCTTGAACATGGCATTGATCGTTTGCTTGAATTCCTTATTGTTGGTATAGAGTTCCTTTAGTTTTTGTACCGGTCGACAGTCAGATTGAGAGTAAGCGGTTATTATTAGGAATATTCCGACCAGATAGATCACTAGTTTAATCTTCATTTCAATTAGGGTTATAAATTTTGCTTCGATTTGAAGTAGCGAAAGAAATGAAAATGAAAACGATGAGTAAGAATTCAGGGTAGACAAGAGGTAATCAAGGATTACTCTATAGTAGAGTTGTATCGTCTGTTGCGCGTTGTGTTTTAGTTTGGGTTGCTTTTGTTAATATATATTCTATGAAATCTTTAGCCTGTTCTTCCTTCAGTATGGCATATTTCTTTTTATCCTGGTTTGCTTGTTTGGCTATATCAAGTTTTAGGTTTTCATATTTCGTTCTGGCATCTTTATTTTTTCTCAGATAGTCTCGAAAAGTTAAGTGTCGTTTAAGTTCATTGTTGTTGAAACAACATGCATAAAGATGATGACTAACAAAATCTAAAACTCGGTGGTTTTGGTGTGGCTTGGTTCGTTTGAAGACCTCACGGCCAACGATACCCTGGTCACCTACATGGACATACCCCACCGATTCTAATTCCTGAATTATGGTATTAAGTTGTGAAGTTTCGTGATAAACAAGATCTATATCAATGATTGGTTTTGTGGCAAGCCCTTTTACAGAAGTACTTCCAATATGTTCAATTGTGAGATCCGAAGAGGATAAAACCTTAGTTAGTGCTTCCTTAATTCGATTAAAGTCCTCTTGCCATTCTGGTTGGTATTCAGCTATCAGCATTTTCGAATCATTAAGCACAACGTACAACTAAAATCCGTGGACTGACTGTTTGTTTCAATTCTTTAAAATTATCGATTTCAAATGCCTTATGTAAGTAGCTCATTAGTCTACGGATTTTTAGCATTTTATTAATTGCTTATCTTATTAATCTCGATTGAGTGCTCTTTAATAAATAGGAGGATCGATCACGCTATAGTTTTCAAATAGCGTCGCATTACCCCAGCCTAATTCATACTCGTATTTTGTAACAAAGGGCTGAGTATCCGAAACATCTATACGAGCAATAAGATATCCTTCCTTATTAAAGTAATAATAGTTCTTGTCACTCCAGGCTCCGTTTGACCATGATTCCACATAGCCTCCGTCATAATACTCATAATATATTTTTGCTTTGGATTTTTTTTGAACGATCGTGCTGATTCGTCCAAGATCATCATAAAGGTAGTGAGATATGCTCTTTTCTTCTTTAGTCTTAAAATGCGAATTATATCTTCTTCTTGCCTCACAACTTACGATACGTCCATTATTTTTCACGAATGAATAGTCCTCATTTGCTCCATTTGAATAAGTTAATTTTTTTCTTAGTATCAGTTCATTAATGAGGTAAGGGTAGTTAAATAGTTTTTTCTCCTGGTGCTGGCCACTTTCTAAATTAAATATGGTGACAGAATCCACTTTATGGTAAACGATGGAATCAGTCTCAGTGAAAATTGAATCCTTCCAACTAAAGATGCTTTTGATCAGGTTGATTTGATTGTATTCATTGTATAAATAATTTACCTCAGCTTCTTTTATCAAACTACTGTCGTTAATGTATTTTCTTTTATCACTAACTCTAAGATTAATACCGTCATATCGAATTTTGCGTTTTAGACGATATTTGGGAAAAGAGATTAATTTGTAAGGTAAAACAAGGCTATCCTGTTTAATGACTGGTGTCTTAATTGGTAGAATTATCTCCATGGATTTTTTTATTTCTGGATTATTTCGATGTACACGATAGATATAGTCGTCATTATTTAACACTTCCTTAGCGACCATATCAACAACGATCTGATCATTTTGAAGGCTTGTTCCTTTCAGGATTTTCACTTTTTTAATAGGCTCATTTACTTCTAAGGTGAGTTGAATAAAAGTCTTGAGTTCTTCATCCGTGGTGTTGAAATTCCGTTTTATTCGTTCTACTATATTTTTATTGATTTCTACAAGGTCTAAGCTCGATAAAGGAAATTCGACGAAGGAATCCGAATAGTTAGTATCTCCAGACTCGATTAACTCTTTTTTCCCTTTCAAATAACAAGAGGTGTACACAATACTGTTGACATCTACTGGCTTGAATAGTTTTGCCGAACTCAATTTTTCCAAGAGCTCAGAAGCTTTGTAATTTGATAGATCACCTTTTACACTTATATCTCTAATAGAACCATCACGTAGTACTTGGAAAGTAAAATCTAGCCGATCAAATAGTCCGCTATCTAACTCGCATATATTGAAAATTTCTTTTGAAACCGATTGGTTATTAACAAGGTATCGATATTCCAGTGAGGAATTTCCTACATAGAATAGTGTATCTACGTTTTGTGCCTTTACTCCGAAGCATATAAAAAAAAGTAGTAGTAAAACGATACATTTCATTGTCACGTAATTGCAATTAATGTGCCAGCTAAAATGCGTATGTCCGCACTTAGCTAATGACAACTAAGCTAGAAAAGCAGAGACCCAGTTACAACCTGCTCGGCGAAAACTTTGCAAGCGGGCATTGTCTGTGAACTACATTATAAGGTTACTTATGCCGGCGCTCGTTCGCAACGAGTGACTTTTAGTATGTGATGATGTTTTGCACGCGTTACAAACGCACGCTAGCCAGGTGTTATTCTTTTTTCAGGGCAGAAACCTCTTTTTGAAGTTGTTCGATCTTGATATTTGCAGATTTCAGTTCCTTATTCTGTTGGATTAGATAAAGCGTTAGTTCCTCGATTTTTTGAAGCAGTTTCGCATCCATCTCTCCCAAGTTAATTCCATTCTCACTTACTTCAGCTTCACTTGGAATTTCTGGAAGATGGCCGTTTTCATTTATGTGTTGTTCGACTTCTTCAAGGGTTAGGAGTTCGTAATTCTCCAAAAAAACGAAATCAGACCAATTGGCTTCAACATTTACTTCTTTAGATCGAATCGATCCATTTACTGAGAGTTTAAAATTTGGATCTGGATTGGTTGTTCCAATTCCGACTATTCCTCCATTATTAATTACCATATCTGCTGTATACCTATTTGTCGCTTCGAAAGCTATTCCTTTGTCATTTATAAATCTTAAATAACCGTCTGCTTGATTCCCAGCTTGTAAGCCAGATACGCATATGTTGGCGTTAGATCCTTGCCATGCCAAGCCTTCACCATCACCGACATCATTAAATGATATCCAATTCAAAGAACTGATACTTTTATTATTGAGATTTAAATCGGTATTAAAACTATTACAATTGCAGGTTTGAGAATACAAGTAGGAGATTCCCAAAATAGACGAAATTGTTAATGCTAAAAAATGTTTCATTTGTATAAGGTTTAAGTAAGCTGATTTTTATTGATCATACCATCCAACCAAGCTCTGCGGCTTAGCCTTTCAGTTATCTCAAAAGTATCTGTTCAGAGCTCATTTTGCAAACAACTGAGAAGCAGATGAAGCTAGTACTTGTTAGCCACATTCAATTTGACCCAGTTGTTTCTTAGGTCAGTTAAACTATCAGTAAAAATAGGTTAGCTGAGCCCAATATCAATTCAGAAAACATTCCTGTAACCAATTGTTTGTTTGGTTTACCGTCTACAAATCTGCTAAACAACCTCCCAATCAAAAATCCGAGAAAGATTAAAGAGGCAACAAACAATGAGTAAGCGGTTAAAATGGGTAAAACTGTTCCTAGTAGAACGATTACTCCACTGCACAGCATCAATGACCCAACACCCCTAATTTCATTCAGTAGATCTGTATCGTTGTTTAGCTTGATTCCTGAATTTTTCAAGTAGGATTTGATTGGGTTCGTCATTCGCATTAACCCTACGAATGTTAACAATAACCCAGATAATCCTAAGATGATAAGTTTGATAATTTCCATTTTAAATTCATTTTTTTGTGTCGTAGCAAAGTTAAAATGGGGTTGTGACAGGGGTGTGTCAGGGGTATTCGTTGTTTTTCACATATTTTTCAAAATACTCCTTCAGCGTCATGTTATGAGGGGTAAATGTCTCGCTCAGTATCTCCAGGCTTTCAATATAATCTATCCTAAATGCTCTGAAGTAATTTCTTAGCCTGCAAAAGGCAATGAGTAAAAAATTTCCATGAATGCTATACAAAGCGAAAGGTTCAATTTGGCGAGTTGTACGTTTATTTTCGGAGGAATTGTAAACGATCTTTAAGAGTTGAAAATGAATGATTGCGGATTGTATTTCCATTAAGTTGCTGCTGGTTTTCTCTTGCGAGTTATTACCTCCGAAGTAGATACGGTCTGCGAGTAAATCAGCATTTCCCTTTTGCGAATACTTCAGAATTGCTTTGATTTTTTCAATAGCACTGGAGACGTTTTCGCTCTATGACTGATCCTTATTTTTAATTGCCTGCTGTTCTACAGTGATTAATGCATTAGCTTCATCTTCAGTAAACAGAACGGGAGGGAGGTGGTACCCTTCCATTATTGAATAGCCTTTGCCTTCCTCGGTTATGATAGGGATTCTTGATTTTTCAAGTGTTCGAATGTCTCGATAAATTGTTCGCACACTTACGTTATGTCTCTCAGCTAAATTACTAGCAGTTACAATTCTTTTGGATTGAAGTTGCGTGATGATTGCAGTTAATCTTGAAAGCCTTGGCTTTTCTTCTTCCATACTTCAGCTTCTGATTGTGGCTAACGTCTAGCGAGCAGGCTGTGCCAACAAGCTCTAAATAGTACTAAAGATACGAGCAGGCTGTGCCAACAAGCTCTAAATAGTACTAAAGATAGTGGAGCTAGCCAACACGCACAATGGATCTATTTTGAAACACTGCGTTCCTAAGACAAAATCCAGAAGCAAGAAAGTTGCCAGGAGAGAAGAGACTTTTTGGAATGGGTAGCGTAGCGGTGAAGTTCAGATGAAACTTGCAGAAAGCACTTTGGCGCATGCGTGTTAGCGACAGTTAACCACATTAACTGTCTTGCAGTTGATTCATGATGTTTTTTAGGTCATATTTTTTGCCTTCGATCACTTTAATTTTATTTCCTTCATAATCAGTTAAGATAAGAGAGGGTAGGGCGTTAGTTTGATACTTTTCTTGGAACATCTTATAATCTTTATGGATTGGGTTATCTCTATCTAGTATTACTTTTTTTGTTTTGTCAATTAGGAAAATAACCAATCTTTCCTTCGCATATTCTTGAAACTCTAATTGATTAATCACTTTCTTATCCATTTTTTTACAAGGCGTACACCAATCACTTCCTGTCAAAATGATAAGTATCTGTTTGCTTTGATCTTTAGCTAGTTCAGCTGCCTGGTTCCAGTCAGTAACTATTTCGACTTCTTGAGAGAAACCTAATTGGTTAAGTCCTAAAAGAAGAATTAAGACTAATCTGTATTTCATATCAGTAATTTTTTGTGGCTAACGATTATATAAATAAACCTAATACAAAAATGCCTCTTTGCAATTTCTTTAGGCAGGGATTAAAAACCTAATCCCTGATTACATCCAAATTGGTTGGGTAACCGCACCTCTTTTCTGATTTGTTTCTACTTTATCGAAACAAATCATTTGCCACTTTCGTTACTTTACTGCAAAATAGAAACTAATGAAAGGAACCAACCTTGGTGAGTTTGAAGAATTACTTCTGCTCATCGTACTCATTCTGGAAGAAGATGCGTATGTACTTCGCATTCGTGATGAGATCAACAGTCAAGTGAACCGATCCATTTCCATGGGTGCGCTACATACCACGCTCTCCCGCCTGGAGAAAAAAGATTTTTTGAAGTCAGATATGGCGGGAGCCACCCAGGAGCGGGGGGGCAGAAGGAAACGCATTTATGAACTTACGGCTGCCGGTAAAGCGGCACTCAATGAAGTGAAAGAACTACGGGCCAACCTGTGGAACCAGGTACCAGAATTTTCCCTGAAATTCATTCATGCATAGACGAGATACCATAGGACCTCCGGCCATTTCGTTACAGCTCATTCGCAGGCTGTGCAAGAAAGAACTCGTGGAGGAACTTGAGGGGAATCTTCATGAATACCATGCGAAACTTAAAAACTCAACTTTCAAAAAACTCAAATACTGGTACCAGGTACTCAACTACCTGCGACCATCAACATTAAAAGCGACGAATTTAAAATTTCATGCCATGTTCAACTTTAACCCGATACTTACCTTCCGAAATCTCTTGCGCCACAAATCCACATCATTTATCAATATTTTTGGATTTACCCTTGGATTGGTGGCATCCATTTTCTTGTATTTCTACATCTATTCGGAACTCAACTACGATTCATTCCACAAGGAAAAGGACCAGATTTATCGTGCGATCAGGTTGTCTGGAATCAATGGCTCTCCGTATAGCATTGGAGTAACCTCCGGACCATTTGCAGAAGCACTATTGAATGATTATCCTGATGATGTAAATGCCGTAACGAGGGCCCAACCTGATAATGGCCTGGTTTCTTTTGGTGACAAGAAATTTTTTGAAGAAAACTTACTTTTTGCGGACGCCAATTTCTTTGAGTTCTTCTCTTTCCCGCTAAGTGTTGGCAATCCAGGAGATGTGCTGAAAGATGCCAATTCTGTGGTGTTAACCCCAAAGGCAGCGAAGAAATATTTTGGTGACAAGGACCCATTAGGTGAAATCCTGACTGTTGACAATCAATTCCAGTTCACAGTTTCAGGAGTAATGGATGAGTTTCCTGCTAAATCCAGCTTAGAATTTGACATGGTGTTTTCCATTCAGATCTACGAGCGATTTGAGTGGTTTCATAACTGGTGGAACAATGGACTGATGACCTATGTCCACATATCCACCCCTGGACAAGCAGAAAATGTCATTGCACAATTGCCGGGTTTTATGGATAAGTATTTCGGAGATGATTTTGAAGTGTCAGGACGAAGAGTGGATCTTACACTTGAACCCCTGAATGATATTTATTTCAATAACAAGACCAGGTTTGATTTTCTTCAGCATGGCAGTTTCGAATCAGTATTCATTTTGGGGATCGTAGCAATATCGATCCTATTCATTGCTTGCTTTAACTATGTCAACTTGTCCATTGCGCAGTCATTTATGCGAGCAAAAGAAGTGGGGGTGAGGAAAGTGCTTGGGGTTCCTCGCTCTCGCTTGGTTACGCAGTTCCTCGGGGAATCTCTGATGATCCTTTTCTTTTCGATTTTGCTCTCGGTCGGAATTTGTCAGCTACTCAATCCATTGTTCAACTCTGCCTTTGGCTTGGACGTGACACTTAACTGGACCGACCAAAACGTACTATTCTTCTTTTCAGCACTGGTGATGACCATAATGATCACCTCCGGAATTTACCCGGCTATCCTTCTTTCATCTTTTAAACCGGTGGTGGTTCTTAAAGGGAGTAAGCTATCTTCCGGAAAAAATGTTGGGTTAAGAAAAGCCCTTGTAATCGTTCAATTCTCTATTTCGATTTTTCTTATTGTTGCCACGTTTCTGATAGGAGCACAGACCAACTATCTTAATTCCAAAGATCTTGGCTTTGATAAAGAAGCGATCGTAACCATTGATTTGAACAATTCGGAGATCCGATCCGGGCTGGAATCTTTTAAGGAAAGATTGTTAACAAATAGCAACATACGAATGGTTTCTACCATGTCCGGAGAACCTGGTGGATTTCATGACGCCTCGGGCTTCATTCTCTCAGGAGTTGAAGGAAACAACCGAATGCGCACAGCTTTTGTAGATCGGGATTACCTCGAATTGTTTGGACTTGAAATTGTGGCAGGCAGAGGTTTCTCCAAAGACCTGTCTACGGATGAGGAGAACGCCATGATTTTCAATGAAAAGGCGGTGAAGGAGATAGGTCTCTTACCTGAGGAAATTGTGGGAAAAAGAGTTAGGATGCCAGGCTGGGGCATCGATAATGCACCTGTGGTTGGTATCGTAAAAGATTTCCACTTCAAGTCACTTCGAGATGATATCGAGCCAATGGCGATTATCTCAGGTGGCAGACATAGAAAAATTGCGGTTAAGGTGAACACGGAAGATGTCAGCAGTACGCTTCTGTTTATCGATGAAAAATACAAAGAGGTTTCACCCAATTTCCCTATCAGCTACCAGTTCCTTGACCAGAGCCTGGAGCAGTTGTATGAAGATGAGGAAAAGCAAGCGAAAGTGTTCACCGCTTTTTCAGGAATATCCATTCTACTGGCATGTTTGGGGATTTTCGGACTTGCTGCTTACACTGCGCAGCAACGACAAAAAGAACTTGGTATACGCAAGGTGTTGGGTGCTACTCCGAGACAAATCATTAACCTGATCTCAAAAGACTTTGTGATCCTCGTTGCCATTGCCACGGTAGTTGCTTCACCTACGGTCTGGTATTTTATCAAAAATTGGTTGGGGAATTTCGCCTACCGAATTGATCTTCCCGATTATTGGTATGTTTTCCTTCTGGGAGGGTTGATCGCGGTGGTGATTGCATTATTGACCATCATCGTCAAAACCTATCGTGCGGCTGTGGCCGACCCCACACAAAGCATCAGAAACGAGTAGATTTCCTAACATACAACTATTTTGAGGGTAGAAACATCATAGGGTAAATCGAACCTATGAAGTTTTCTGCCCCTGGCTTTTTCCTACTTTTCAGCCTTTTATCTCAAAGTCAATCCAGGATCGATGATTATTTATCTGAAATAGCTAAAACGCAATCGTTTAGTGGTTCAGTGGTGGTGGCATTAAAAGATCAGGTGCTGGTTAACAAAGGTTTTGGGATGGCAGATCGTGAACTGGATGTAGTAAATACCCCTCAAACAGTTCATAGAATTGGATCCTTGACCAAGCAGTTCACCTCGATGGGTATCTTGAAATTGTTTGAAGATGACTCACTTGCCCTGGATGATCCTTTGTCGAAATTCATCCCTGATCTTCCACCTGATTGGCAGGCAATCACCCTATTTCATTTGCTCACTCACACTTCAGGTGTCCCCAATTATTTTGGAGACCTGGAGGCAGTCCCGGTCGAGGATACCTATAAGGAAATAGAAAAGGTGCTTGAAATGGAGAAAAAGAATTCAAGAGGTTTAAACAATGTCCCAGGCCAGGAATATCGCTACAGCAATTTTGGCTATGCGATGCTTGGGAGGGTCATTGAGGTTGTTTCCGACCGGGATTACTTTGATTATTTGAAGGAAGTCATTTTCGATCCTTTAGAAATGAATCAAACCTTTTATGATGATCCGCGGATGATCATTCCGAACCGCTCGGAAGGCTATAAATTTTCTGATGGACGCCTGGTGAATGATGCATTGAAAGACCCTGCCGGATATTCAGCAGGAGGTATTTTATCCTCCACAAATGATATGTTGAAATGGTTGAAAGCACTGAATTCAAATGCGATCCTCAAGCAGGATGCTCGCCAAATAATGTTTGCTCCTTTCCTAAATAACTATGGCCTTGGTTGGCAGATTCTTGAAAAGAATGGAAAAACCATGTACAACCATAATGGTGGAACCCATGGTTACAACAGTCGAATCGTGTACTACCCAGGGGACGAAGTTTTCATTGCTGTCCTTGGAAACAATGAAGATGTGAGATCAACTTCGATCACATGCGATATTGAAGTATTGATTTTTGAAGAGGAAGATGCGATTGTTTCTTTAGTTTACAGTATGGAAAAGTCAGCTATGGACAAATTCCAGGGTAGCTTTAGCAACACACTGGATGGGGAGAGAAGCATTCAATTGGAGGGAGATTCGCTTTTCTATATCAACGGCGACTCGAAATTTGAAATTACACCTATCGCGGAGAATGTTTTCTGTTTTGCCAAGTACAAAGAATTCAGAATTGAATTTCCTGATGAGGACACATTTGCCTTGTCAACCTGCTCTGTAAATCCCAGGGTTTTTGAAAGAACCAATTAATCGTTAAAAGCAGGATTTATTTTAGCAAAACGTACTTCATCCCATATTTTTCCTTTTTTGCTGATTGCTTTTTTGAAAATCCCCTCTTTTTCATATCCACATTTTTCCAGCACTCGTTGAGACGCTTTATTGTATTCATACACTCCGCAATGAATTCGAACGAGTTTCAGCTTCTCGAATCCAAACGAAGTGGCGAGGTTAAGTGCTTTTGTCATGACCCCTTTATTCCAGTATGGCTCTCCCAGGAAGTAGCCAATGTCAGCACATTTTCTATAAACATCTGTCTCCAACACGAGTCCAATATTTCCGGCATATGAGCCATTGTAGTCAATGGCAAACACAATTAAACGGTCATTTGATTTTAACATTTTCATAAATTCCACAGCGTCCTTATGGGTATAGGGGTGAGGGAATTGGTCTCTTAGGTTGACGCTGATCTTCTCATTGTTTGCCAACTCAACCATTCGATCTATATCGGCCTCCGCAAGTTCTCTTATTGTCACGGTCGACTCTTCCATCTTACACTACGGATTGATCCATTTCGAACGCCAGGGTCAGGTATTGATTGTCATTGAAATAAAACCTGTCAATCAATTTCCAACCCAACTTGTCATGTGCCCGGATGGAGACCTCATTAATGGCATTTATAAAAGTAATCGACAGAGGGAATTTCTTCAGCCATTCAAGCCGCATGGCTTCAAACGTATGATTGAATACACCTTTGCCTCGATATTTCTTGTCCACACAAACAGGACCGTATTGAAAGGTGTCTGTGGTAGTGATCTTATAATTCTTGTAACCTAAATGGGGGAACCTTGAAGTCATGTAAGGGAAAATTGGCCATTGTTCGAAAAATTCCCATTTTCCTGCAAAAACATAAGCGATGATTTCACCATCGTTTTCGGATATGAACAACCCATCATTTTCTACACGATCTTCGATTTGTTCTTTGGTAAATGGGGTGGTCACAAACCCTGATTTTCTTTCCTCAGGGCTTAGGGAGCGGTGCAGATACAACTCTTGAAGGGCAAGTATTCCCGGTATATCAGATGGGTTGGCGACTCTGGATATCACAATTGTAGAATTAGATCACGCAGTAGAATAGGATTAAGAGTGAGATCATCGCTAAGGTTAGCGCTACACCTGAGGCCACATATTTTGCTTTATGGAGAAAACCATTTTCCAATCCAATGGATTTGTTTCTTGCTTGATAGAAGGGTTCGATTTTCCCGATGATACGGTACCCTCGATTTCTGATAGTCAAAACCACTTGTTTTGTGTTGAGTGGTCATTCCAGAATTTGCGAATAATGGAAATGCAACGGGTCAGAGAATCCTGGGTCACGAATACACCGGGCCATAGATTGGAAAATAGTTCTTCTCTTGTGACGATCCGGGTCCTGTTTTTTACCAGGTAGACGAGGACTTTCATCACCTTGTCTTCAACCAGCGTGGCATGCTGGTCAATGATCAACTCGTTCGTTGATGGTTTTACAAGTATTCCTTCCATCACAAATGAATGATCGTCTAATTCACGTTGATATGCCTCCATTCTAAATCAGGTTAACATCGGTTTCACATCAGCTGGGAAATTGGAGAGGGATCTACCTTTCCCAATGAACAAAGTCTACGACTAAGCTCAACACAAGTTAAGGCATGAAACATATAACAACCCCCTAATTATGAGATCAAGAACTACGGCTGTTTTAATTCTAACTGTTTTTATAGCGCTATGGCGTTTGGTAACATGGTGGTCCATCGCGGGATTGGGAGATGAATATACCGGGACCAAAATTCTAGGTATTATGGGAATCAGCATTCTTGTTATAGGGCTTTTAACCTTCTATAAAACAAAAAGCGAACTCTCATATGTCTTTTTTCTTTATTGCTCAGCTATGGCTTTGCACTGGGGTTGGTACCCTGTTTTTCCAGGAGAAACTGATTCGGTTATAATCCCAACATTATATTCTTTCCTTTCCATTTTTCTGGGAAGTACCATTCTCCATTTCAGCATGCTGTATCCAAAAGGGAAGAGTGTTTCCACTGGAAAATTGCTGGCCGTTTATAGCCCTGGGATCCTGGGTGTAGTCGCAATTTTTATTTCATTCTTTACCCGGAAGGTATTGGAAATATTTATAGGACTTGAGCCACTCATCGTTACCATCTTTGCCTTGATTGGTGCGGTTTTGCTTTTCAAAACATTCTTCAAGACTCCACAAGAAGAGCGAAGACCGATTGGAGCTGATATTGTTTGCATTGGTATTATCGTGGCAAACTTCCCATACCTTTTTTCCGAATTCATCCCTTCTATGAATTTTGGAGATGGATTGGGGTTCCTGTTCTATCGATTGCTATTTATCATTCAGCCAATTGCTTTTGCGATGGCTATTAGAAAAACAGAGCGATTCTATAATGTGGGTTAATCTTGAAGTTGGACTAGCACACAGTTGCAACCGTCCAGCATAAATTCTCCTGTCCACTGGGTGTCATCATCACTGGCAGTAGCCCGGTAGTTATAGGTTCCAATTTCGAACTCTCTGGTTACGGTATTGTATTGTCCACAGGCCGGTTCTGAACCGAAACCAAAGGCAAGAGTCCCGAAGTGTTCTCCAATGTCAAACGTCCCATTCTGGTTGCTATCAATACTTATGTTAATAAATCCGTGACTATTGCCATCAGACCAAAAGGTGACCGAAGGCTTTTTTACTACACAACTCCCATCATCTTTATCTGCATCAGCCTCGAAGTTGTAGGCGCATATATTGGTGCAGCCTTTGTTCTCACAGCTAACCTGAAATAGTGCAATGCAACTTATAAGTAGAATCGCGGTTTTCATGGTGCCAATTACTTACTCTCGATACGTATAGGTAGAGAAGTACTTTTATGGCAAGCGAGTTTGTAAACCCCCTCAAATGGATATGAACTTGTTTAGATCCTACTCTGATACGTAAACAACTCGTAGTATCGGCCTTTGGCAGCAATCAATTCATCGTGCGTGCCACGCTCAATGATCTTACCATCTTCCACAATCAGGATTTGATCTGCCTGACGGATGGTGCTTAACCGGTGAGCGATCACGAATGTTGTGCGATCCTTCATCAGGATGTCCAAACTCTTTTGGATGTACGTTTCACTTTCTGTGTCAAGGTTAGAAGTGGCCTCATCCAGGATGATGACTTTGGGATCAGCTAAAAGTGCTCGAGCAATGGATATCCTTTGTCGCTGACCACCGGAAAGTTTCACACCACGTTCACCAATCACGGTATCCAGCCCATCTTCGAATCGGTCAGTGAATTCATTGACATAGGCTCCCTTTACCGCTTCACCCAATTCCGATTCTGTAGCATCAGGTCGGGGAAAAAGGATGTTTTCCCTGATGGTACCTTCAAATAGAAAATCATCCTGGAGCACAACCCCAAGGTATTGACGATAGCTTGAAAGATTGATTTTGGAAATATCCTGGCCATCAATTGTGATTAAACCTTCGTCAGGAGTTAGAAATGTTGCCGCTAAACTGGCGATGGTGGATTTACCTGATCCGGAACTTCCAACCAGGGCGGTAACGCTTCCTTGGGGTGCTTTGAAGCTAATGTTCTTCAATACTTCTTTGTCTTCTTCGTAGCTGAAAGACACTCCCTCAAAGACAATATCTCCATGGAGCGATTCCAGCTTTAACGGTCGATTCTTTTCCAAATCCTCTGGATCCATCTGCATTATTTCCTCTGTTCGATCAAGACCAGCAAATGCTTCAGTCAATTGACTACCTATGTTACTCATCTGGACAATGGGTGCGATCATAAAAGCCAGTAGAGAGATAAATGAAATAAGCTCACCGGAGGTAAGGTCTTGCTGGATCATGAAATAGCCCCCCATTGCCAAGATGCCGGCACTGGCAAAACCAATAAGAAAAGTTCCTGAGCTGGTGACAAATGCCGTAGCAGTCAGACTGGACTTGACATTTTCGTAGAGCCGTCGGGCTCCGGATTCGAATGTTTTATTTTCGGACTCCTCCGCGTTGAATCCTTTGATGACTCGTACTCCGTTCAGGGTTTCGGTGAGTCGGCCCGTGACTTCCGCATTTAGCTTGCCCCGTTCTCTGAATATTGGACGGATACGCCCAAAGGCCTTGAGCGCAATCAGGGCAAAAAGGCCTACAGGTACCAGCGTAAAAAGTGTCATTGATGGGCTTATGTTGATAAGCAGTGCCAGAGCTAGTACCGAGGTAATTGTTCCACCAATAAGCTGGACTAAGCCAGTACCTACGAGGTTTCGAACTCCTTCCACATCGGTCATGATCCGTGAAACAAGTGCACCTGACTTATTGTTGTCAAAAAAATTAATTGGGAGTGATAGTATCTTCTTTTGTACTCTCACACGTAACTCGGAAATAAGAAACTGGGCCTCAACGCTCAGAATCCTGGTGAGAAGAAAGGAAGAAATGGCCTGAACAGCGAGTGAGATCACAATGATTATCACGATCAGTTTTAGCATCGCCATATCCTGGTTGGGAACTGCATCGTCC
>JANQEC010000300.1 GCA_028278585.1 Cyclobacteriaceae bacterium
TTAGTCAGCCGATACTTTTGTTCCTCGCCATTAAAGGACTACATAAGAATAAATATAGAGTTATATCGTACCCTTTCTTGTCCAGCCTGATTCTCCTGGTTGCCCTAGTGCTAACGTGGGGTAGTTTTTTGACTTGAATGGTGATTTAAAATTCTTCGGTTTGTGAGACTAATTCACCAGTTGTTGGCTTGTATCAGAAATGTGTGCTAGCAAGAGGAATCTTTAAAGAGTAAGCAATTAAATGGTTCGTTATAACCTTGAGCTTTTTTGAAGACAGTGGCAAATTGTCTCAATTTAAAAGATTGTTTTTCTAAGACATAAGACAGTTCCGGTTATTAAAACATCTCTTTAAAATTGGATTGAATTATTTATTTAAGCAGTGGTGGAAGGGGCGGCTGGCTAAACTCATACTCCCATGAGTAGCTGCCCCTTTTTAGATTAAAATGAAAGCTTCAGACACAAAAGTAGGAGATGTAATAAGTTGGTCAGGGAAGGTTGCAACTGTTTGCTCTTCAGATCCTTTTATCAATAATGGTAAAACCATAATGGTCCAAATTAACCAACTTGATAAAAATTACTTTGTTTTCCTGTCGGGTGAAAAGCAGGTCAAATTGCTGACAAGAAACCACAGCCTGTTAGTCTTATTGTCATTCTTAAGTGAAAACTAAGTAAATCACACGATACACTTTGACTTCTATCTAGAAATAGATATCACCGGAATCGAGATGACTATGACATGAGAAAACTTCTTGACTCAAACCCAGCAGTGTTTGACTTACAAGTAAATAGTAGAATAGCCCGGAGAAAGAACAGGCATCATTTTTTACTTATTATGAGCTTTTGATTTTTTAATCAACTTGAAAAACCCTTTTTGCAATTTACAAGGAGGGTTTTTTAATTTTACGCGTGTTTTTCCGACTAGTTAAATTGGACGGTCTCGGTCAACAGATCGGTTGAACTTGTACCCACCGATATTTCAAACGCCCCAGGCTCGAAAACAAATTCTTCTAAAACATTGTAGAACGAAAGATCTTCTTTTGTAAGCGCGAACTTCACCGTCTTTTGACCTCCCGGATCAACCAGGATTTTCCGAACTCCCTTTAGCTCCAGTACAGGTCTTGAAACACTGGCAACCTTATCTCTTACATATAGCATAACCACCTCCTCACCTTGCCGTTCTCCCGTATTGGCCACATCCACAGTAATTTCAAGTTCATTGTCCATAGTGCGTACAGCAAGGTTCGAATAATCGAATGTGGTATAGCTCAGCCCATGTCCGAACGGAAACAGAGGTGTTCTATCTACATCCATATGATGTTGATAGAACACTAAATCATTGTCATTTTCTGGTCTTCCTGTATTTCGGTAATTGTAGTAAATAGGAATCTGGCCTTCAGAACGCGGAAAACTCATCGTCAGCTTTCCTGATGGATTGTAGTCACCCACGATAACATCAGCAATGGCATCTCCGGCTCTCGAACCAAGGTGCCAGGTTTCCAGAATAGCGGGAATATTACCTTCTTCCCAAGGTATACACAACGGTCTTCCATTCATAAGAACAAGTACAATATTCTCATTAACCTTGTACACCTCCTGCAGCAATTCCAGTTGTAGACCGGGAAGACCAATGTCTGATCTACTTCGTGCTTCTCCGCTCATAAAGGCCGGTTCCCCAAGCACCATAAAAACCACGTCTGATTTTTTAGCTACAGCAAGAGCTCCCGGGAAACCCGACCTGTCCTCCTGTTCTATCTTTAATTTATTAAGGAAGTTGTTTGGTCCAATAGAAAGTTTGCAGCCTTCAGCATAAGCAATCTGAACCTTGTTACCAAGTTTATTTACCAGCCCTTCATGAAAGGAAACCGCTGAATTACTTTTTCCCTGTGCTCTCCAGCTACCAATAGGAGCGTCTTTGTCTTTAGCCAGTGGTCCAATAACAGCAACAGATGAAACATCCTTTAGGGGAAGAAGAGCATTTTCATTTTTCAGAAGTACGATTGATTTACGTGCCATGTCAAGTGATGCTTCCAGGTGTTGCGAATGCATCACTATTTCCTGCTCACGTTTACTATCCAGGTATCGATATGGGTCATCCAGGAGGCCCAAATTCTGCTTCAAATGTAAGATCCGTCGTACAGCATCATCGATGAGGGATTCGGGAAGACTCCCATTCAACACCAACCCCTCAAGATTATCAATAAAATTGGCACCTTCCATATCCATATCTGTGCCTGCTTTTAAGGCTAAAGCTGAAGCCTCTGCCCTGTCTTTAACAACACCATGGTTAACCAACTCTCCGACAGAATTCCAATCAGATACTAATACACCATCGAACATCCATTCTTTTCTCAGGACATCATTCACTAGCCATTTATTACCGGTTGCCGGTACACCGTCAATGTCATTAAATGAATTCATAAATGTTGCCGTATTTGCATTATTTGCACTTTTAAAGGGGGGTAGTACAAAGTTTCTCAAGTCATTGCGGCCAATGAGGGCCGAATTGTAATCTTTTCCACTCTCAGCAAATCCATATCCGGCAAAATGCTTTGCGCAGGAAGCCAATGTCAAAGGATCGGACAGATCTTCACCCTGAAATCCTCTCACTCGGGCTGCAGCCACCAAGGAGCCCCAGTATGGATCTTCACCAGCCCCCTCCATAACTCTTCCCCATCTTGGGTCCCGTGAGATGTCCACCATGGGAGCAAAAGTCCAGTTCTGACCATCCGCAGCGGCTTCTTTGGCAGCAATCCTGGCCGACTTTTCAATGGCTTGTAAATCCCACGAACAAGATTCGGCTAGCGGGATGGGAAAAATTGTTTTATACCCATGAATCACGTCATGCGCAAATACAAGTGGTATTCCTAATCTTGATTTCTCAACTACCAATTCCTGCAACTTGCGTATGTCCTTATGTCCAATTAGGTTAATCGCAGATCCAACCTCTCCATTTTCAAACTGACTGTATCGATCGTTTTGTGCTCCTTCAGGCCCCGTCAGTTCGGGACCTACTGAATATTGATTCATTTGACCAATTTTTTCCCGAAGGGTCATTTGATTCAATAAAGATTCGACTCTATTGGAAGTATTACTCGTAGTACAACCCGTCAAGGCTAGTAAGATTGAAAAACCAAAAACTGCTTTCATAAATTAGTTATTTCATGGCATAGAAAAAATGGCCGATTAAGTAAAAAGAAAGTCGGGTGTTTCATGTATTCATAACTTTCACAAGTCGTATAAGCTCATCATTTATCGGTTTTACTCCAGAAATAGCAGACTCAAAATCTGTATAGACAACCCTGCTTTCAATGATGCCCACCATCACATTCTTCCCACCATTAACAAGACCTTCGACTGCAGCCATCCCCAACCTGGATCCCAGGATTCTGTCGTGTGAAGTTGGCGAACCTCCTCTTTGTAAGTGACCAAGTGTAGAGACTCGTATATCGAGCTTTGGCAGTTGTTCAGAGACACGATTTGCAATCTCATGTGCATTTCCTTGTTCATCTCCTTCTGCTACAATGACAATAGCCGAAGTTTTCTTCTTATCTCTTCCTTTATTGAGCGTATCAATTACACCCTGAATCGAGGTAATATCCTCAGGAACCATCACTAGCTCCGCACCTCCCCCAATTCCGCAATGGATCGCAATGTATCCGGAGTGTCTACCCATGACTTCTATGAAGAATACTCTATCATGAGAATTGGCTGTATCCCTTATCTTATCAATGGCTCCCAGGGCGGTATTGACAGCTGTGTCGAACCCAATCGTGTAATCACAACCATATAGATCATTATCGATGGTGGCTGGCACGCCAACAATTGGTATGCCATACTCATTATAAAAAATGTTTGCACCAGTGAATGTTCCATCACCCCCAATTGCTACCAGGCCGTCAATTTTTTTCTTCTTCAACTCCAAATGCCCTTTTGTCCGTCCTTCTCTTGTCATAAACATCTCACTTCTTGCCGACTTCAAAATAGTGCCACCCTTTTGCAAAATATTGCTAACATGAAACGACTGGATTTGCTCCATTTCACCATTTATGATTCCATCATAGCCATGCCTGATGGCATAAACATTTAAGCCTAGACTAAGGCCTGTCCTAACCACAGATCTAATGCATGCATTCATTCCTGGCGCATCTCCACCTGAGGTAAAAACTCCAATATTCTTGATTTTTGAATGCCTCATTTTAAATTAAAAAGCGTTTCGAGTTGCCAAGCAAATAACTGTACCCTGACTTGCGGCATCCTGGTTTCTGAAGGCTTGGATACTTCATTGGATTACGATTTTCTTGACCTCAGAATTGACCATTAAGAGATAGACCCCTCGTCGCAACTTTGTAACGTCAAGTATGCCGGAGTTAGAGCCTAATGGCATGTAGTTGTGGAAGTTAATCATGGTTCCATCTACAGAAAAAAGCGCAATGAAATTGATTTTTTGAACTGATAAAACACGCACAGAAGACACAGTTGGATTGGGGAATACATCGATGTCTGCAATTTGATCTTCAACAGAAGAGAGCACTACATTATCAATTTCAACTACACTGGTAAACCGAGAAGAGTATGAAGCATTGAATGAACTAATTCGGTAGTAATAGGTCCCATCAATTAACTCCCTAGTATCTGAAAAAGAAGTCTCCCCAGCTGAAATTTGGAATTCCTCAACAGGTTCAAACTTGGGACTTGGAGATCGCTGAAGAAGAAAGCCGGTTTCATTGGTAGAAACATCACGCCAAGTGAGTACAACCTTATTTATTCCTTGTTCGGCGTTCAGTTCGACCGGCCTATGGACAACCTGATCGTCGTTAAGCACAAGCACCTGGTTCGTCGATATATCATACCACCAGGACGATTCACCACCTGGCCAGGTGATCTTCAATGAATCCAGAATTTCATTAGATCCCAATCCGAAAAACGCTTCAGCCGGTTCCTGGCCATAAAAACTTGTTCCGGCATGTATGAGTCTTGTATAAAGTTGCTCATCTGCATAAGCCGTAACAGTGGCTCCAATCGAAAAATGATTTGGTCCATTCATTCTCGGTTTCACAACCAAATAATTTCCATCGGTAGCACTCAGCTGATTTTCCAATAGTCTGACATTCGGGATTTCCTCGTCAAAATCCTTAATACTTTGCACGACATCAAGATCTCCGTCTCTGTCATAGTCAATCGAAATCAACGTTGTTCCATTGAGCGTATCGTTTAAGTTGAGACTCTCAGATTGATCAAGAAAGGAACCGTCAGGCTGTTGTATCCAAATCCTGGACAAATCGGGATCTTTAGTATACCATCCATTGGTGGCTGCCAAATCAAGCAATCCATCGTTGTTTGAATCGAACATGGTGGTCCCCCAACCCCATCCGCCCTGATCTAAGCCAAGACCTTTGGCGTTTTCTTCAAAGTGGAATTCATCATTGCCGGACCTGTTTTGCATTAGTAATATGTTATGCACATCGAACCCATTATGGTTAGCTATGTTGGTGGCATAAATATCAAAATCTCCATCATTGTCAATATCTCCCAATGAGATCCCCATTTCATTAAAAGCATTGTCTGATTTTGTTTCCTCCGAAAGATCAACAAAGTGTCCACCCGGGCTACTGATCCACAGCTTGTTTCCGGAAAAATCAACATTGCAATAAATATCCAGGTAGCCATCTTTATTAAAGTCGTGGAATACTGGCTGCCAATAGTTGTAAACACCTACATCTAGACTTCTTTTTACTGACTGCTCATCAAATGCGCCTGTACCATCATTGATGAGCGTTTGCATTTGGCCATTCCACATTGCTACGACAAAATCCACATAGCCATCGTTGTTAATGTCACCCGCAGCCAATCCCCCCAATACTTCCCTCTTTCTTTTCGGCCCGTAAAGGTGAAGCCTTGCCTGAATCGTGATATCTGTAAATACTCCATCGTCATGCCGGTAGAGGTTCAGCTGACTTTGTCCCGGAGCTGAACAATCATTCTCAGCTTGGTCGCAATCTCCAGCAACTAGCAAGTCCAAATCATGGTCACCGTCAATATCTATCCA
>JANQEC010000313.1 GCA_028278585.1 Cyclobacteriaceae bacterium
AAACTTGATGCACAAGTGGCCTAAGAATATTTATAACTAGACAATCAAAGCCTCTTCTGAACAGAAGGGGCTTTATTTTTTGTACCAAAATGGGATCTGCGCCAATTTCTGAAACTCATTTCTTGTAGAATCATCTTCTTCAATTTTCCTGATTTTCCTAAGCCTTAGTACGTTTTCACCATGCTTGAAATCATCTGTTGATATAGTCGTCAGCAATCCACGCTGATCTTTAGATGGGTGTTCATAGAAATAGTAGTTCAGTTCTTGATATGCTGAGTCATTGATTGAAATCTCATAAATAGAGCTCAGGCATAAAATAGACTGATCAAAGTCCTCTCCTGAATAATTCTTTCCTTTAATGGTAAAATTTTCATCGTCCATTTTAACCTCCATTCTCCAATTCAAGCCATCATCCTTCATCGGCTTAAAATCAGGGCAATGTTCCTGTACAATAGAATTATCCCTGGGATCGTAACGGATGAAAACCTGAAAGAAAGGCTGTGTTACGTATTGAGATTTTATACTGGCAACTTCTACATAGTCATCTTTTGGACGCTCATCGTCATAAAAATTGGACGACATTAAAAACTGATTGTCTTCCTCCGGAAAATATTGATGTTGATCAAACCTGAATAAAAGTGTAACAATGAACAGCCCTGCAGCAAAACCATAGAGCAAGCGGATTCGCTTCTTGGTGAATTTACTGATCATATAGTAGTAAATACTCCTGCTTAGTACTGCCAGGGTGATGATACTATAAAACCGATACACTGGATAATAGACTTTCTTCAACCACTTTACCTTTTTGAAAAAACCAAGAGTGAAGTAATCAATCATGTAAATGACGCCAGTAATAAATAATGTCAGAAGAATAATGACTGCAGCGATTCCAATCAGATTATCTATGCTGTCCGGAGTTATCTCACCAATGGTATTAAGAAATAGTGCGACTACTCCAAACGTCAGAAAGAACATTCCAAAAGAGAGCAGCATGGAAATAACCAGGAAAGCAAAGGCAAAAATGACACTACATATTTCATCCAGTTTGAATACCAACTGGTCCAGGGTAATCACTCTTCTCTTCAACCTATCCGTGAAAAAATCATTGTATTTAAGCACGTTAAAGTCAATATTTGATTGCACCGATCGCAAACCAATGGCACCAATCCAAAAACCTCGAAGCATCAAATGAGTAATCAAACAGTAAGTAAGCGCCTGTAACGAAACCTTAAGTAGCCCTAAAAATATGAAGGCAAAAGCCAATACACTAAATTGTATTGGTATTGAAGATCTTTTAAAAACTCCTCAAAAGCCTGATCTCCCATGATCAACAAGAAGATGGTAAATGCAGAAACCAGCAATTCCAGTTGCCAGCTCTCACGCTCCAATTTCTTCAGCCACTCACCTATTTGATTTTCAGGGATGTTGCTCATAAGGCTACGATTTACTTTCTAAAGATAATGCGAATGATAAATCTTCAATATAACCTTTCCTGTTACCTAATCGTATTAGGTATCAACGCGTACCTAACAGTATTAAGTATGATTTCCAAAGAAATGACCGGTGCCTCGACAATCCCTATTATCCTTTCCATCCTTCTCGAAGGTGAAGATTATGGATATGAGATCATCAAAAAAGTAAAACAATATTCAGGAGGCAAACTTGAATGGAGTGAGCCGATGCTTTATCCGGTACTTCACCGCCTGGAAAGGAAAGGACAGATAAAATCGAGTTGGAAAATTCTGGATAATAGTAGGAAGAGGAAATACTATTCAATTACTCCGGAAGGAAAAGCACTTCTGGAATCCAAAAAGGCTGAATGGACTGACATGATCCTGATGCTTTCAAAAATGTGGAACCTAAACCCCAACTTGCGATGAAGTTTTCTTTAGAAAATGAACTTAAAAAATGGCGTTCTCAACTGCGCAAATACAAAGGATTCGAAGATGCTGATATAGATGAGCTGGAGGATCATTTTCGAAACAGGATTGAGGATAAAGTTTCTGAAGGACTTTCCGAACAAGAATCTTTTGACACCATTATCAATGAGGACTATGCTGATTTGAGTTCAATCGCCTTTCAATATTCAGAGCAGCGATCCACTTCTGCTCTATTCCCCGGACTCCTCTCCAACTTTTTTAAAGTTGGTCTAAGGTCGTTTGCTCGAACCAAAACCTATTTTTCCATCAATCTAATAGGTCTGATCATTGGTTTGACAAGCGTTTTCTACATCATCTTCTACGTCAATTTCGAGCTAAACTATGATGGATTCCATGAAAACAGTGAGCAGATATACCGTGTAAATACACTTTTTGAACGTTCATCAAGAAAAATCAATTATCCAATTATTCCACCAGCCTTCGGGCCTGCAGCCCAAGAATCATTCTCTGAGATCAAGAACATGTCAAGATTAAGATATGCCTATGACGTACTCATGAAGTATGAAGATCAATCCTATTATGAAGAAAAAGTCTTCTTTGCCGAAGCTGCATTTCTTGAAATGTTCTCATTCGACTGGCTTGTTGGTGATCAAACCAGGGCCCTTTCAGAAATCAACACAATTGTACTTACGGAAAGGATGGCCACCAAATACTTTGGTACTTCCGATCCAATTGGAAAAATCATTACATACAATAATGAAATTGATCTCCGGGTCATTGGTGTAATTGAAGACGTTCCGGACCAATCCCATTTCACCTTTGATTTCTTGATCTCATTCGACACGTTCAAACCCGGGCCAGGTTCTCTGGAACCATTAACAAGCTGGCGGTGGTTAGGTTTTCTTACATACATACAATTAAATCCATCAACAAATGTGGCTGCCCTGGAGAGAAAAATGCTGGATCTTTTTCAGGAACATAGGAACCCTTCCAATACCAGCGTCAACATTCAGCTTCAGTCACTCAAAGACATCTATCTGACGTCAGGCGAACTCAGCAATCCGCAAGGTGGCTTGTTCAAGGTCAATGATCCGGACAATCTGCTTAGCCTTGGAGTAATAGCTGCACTAATCGTCATAATTTCATTTTTTAACTACTTCAACATTACGAGTGCCTTGATGCGAACAAGATCAAAAGAAATTGGTATTCGGAAAGTATTTGGGTCATCAAAAAGAAAGGTGTTTGTTCAAATGGGAGCTGAAACGTTAATCATTGTAGTGCTTGCTACAACTGTGAGTTGGATATTGATTGCTTTTATGGCCAAACTTGAATTGTTCAGAATAATTGATGAAAGCATCCTCATCGTAGCGTTAGCGTCTATTGGGATTATAGTTTCATTTACCGCTTTAAGTGGTATTTTATTTGGCAGCACCTTTTCTTCTTTTTCTGCAATGGCCCTGTTAAGAAGCAAACTGGGAGTCGCAACCAAAAAGCATTTTACAGTAGGTCGGTTAGTTCTCCTACTGCAATTCGGGATTTCAGCTTCCCTAATCATGATCAGCCTGGTAGTCATCAGTCAGCTTCACTTTTTTTCTAAAAAAGATCTTGGATATGAAAGTGAAGGTATTTTGGTTGCCAAATTTCGAAGTGATGAGATGAATTCCAGAAGGCAGACCTATGTTGATGCGACCATGCGCTTGCCAAGCGTGCAATCGGTAAGCTTCGGACCTTCCCTGGATGGAAGTACAAGTGGTGGACCACTTCGGTTAAAAGAGTGGCCAGATGATCAGGTTATTCAGACCTCTTACTTTAGCGTTGATTACGAATTTCAAAACATTCTGAATTTGGAAATGGTAAGTGGTCGGTTGTTTTCAACGACCCATGCAAGAGATTCTGTGGAATCAATCATCATCAATGAAACACTTGCTGAAATGCTGGAAGTTGAAGAACCACTTGGTCAACGGGTGGCATTCACAGATACTGAATACAACATCATTGGGGTTTTTAAAGACTTTCACTACAGGAGCTTACACCATGAGATTGGACCCATGGCCATTAAAATGTGGTTAGGTCAGCCCAGGAATGTCTTGATTAAATACCGTTCTGAAAATATCAGTCAGACATTACAGGCGATCGAGAGCACCTGGCAAGAGATCTTTCGCGATGGAGGATTCCCATTCGATTATCGATTCCTGGATGATCAAATACAATCGATGTATCAAAAAGAACAGGAATTTGCTACGTTGTTGAAAGTATTCACCAGTCTTGCCATTTTCCTTGCGTTGCTTGGATTGTTTGGTCTATCATCTATCAATATTCAGCAAAAAATCAAGCAAATTGGAATTCGCAGAGTACTCGGAGCGGAAATGCAGCAAATTGCCGGGGTAGTAAGCAAACGATACCTTGTTACCTCAGTTTTGGGGATTCTGGTTGCATTGCCATTCGCTTACAGGTTCATGCGTGGATGGCTTGAAAATTTTGCTTATAGCATTGACCTAAACTTTAGTTTCCCAATCATCACCTTATTGGCTGTTCTGGGAATAACCATCCTCACACTTGGTTTCCAGGTATATCGGGTGATGACCGTTAATCCTTCAACTATATTGAGGGATGAATGATATACATGCATTGGTAAACACACAGCATGTAGTCCATAGTTCTATTTCTTCTGATACGTAACCAGTATCTTTATTTTGCATCTGAATCTTTTACTATGAGCAAATTGTTGGTCAGAAACCTGAGCCTATTCTTAATGTTGATTTGCCTCTCATGTACAAGAGAGGTTTCATACCAGGTTTCCTATGATCCAATTGTCCTACCATCCCCGATAGATAACATCATCGTAGCAGATCCGATTGATACCTTGGATTTGTCACAGTTTAAAAAGAGAAAAAGAGCGGAAATAGCATTCAATCAAGCCACTCAGGATTACTTGATCGAAAGCATCACAAATGAATTTGCAAGCGATCCAAACTATAAACAAACTTCAGATACTCTTTATGAATCAGATTTAGCAACCTTTCTGAGGCCATTCGATTCAGGCACCATTGTACTCATTCCTTACCTAAGCATAACAAAGTCAGATGGTTTTACTATGAGCTCAGACGAAGAAAATAGGAACTACAGCACGTACTATGCAACTACTACAGTGTCAATGTACAATCAATCTAAGAAGGTTAATGAGATTACTTTGAATGATAAAGTGAAAGTAGAAGGGAGCGATTTAGTTCTCCTTGTGGACGCTTTCGCGAAAGAGGATCTAAATTTTTCGAATGACATTGAGGGGATGTTGCGGGATCTGGCCAGCGAATACCGAAGAAGATGGTATCCAAGAACAGAAACAATTACCAAAACGGCCTTTATTGGAAAAAAATTCAAAGGGTTTGATGAGTATTTCAATAAAGGAGAACTCGACCAAGCAACCTCGTTGGTTTCTCCTTATTTGGATAGTAAGAACTTGACATTGCAGATGCAGGCTTCCTATAATATGCATATTATTTGCGAAGCACAAAGAGATGTCGACTGCTCGAACAAATGGCTCACCAATTATGAGCGTTGCCAAAGGGAATTACGTGAGCAGAATGAACAGTAAGGTTAATATACGAGGAACAACATCTACATCTGAAAGTCACCCTGAACTTGTGGATCTGGCAAATGATTGGTTTGATCAAGAGGATATTAATGGTGTAAAAGGAACTGATTTCATTTAGGTGGAAGATGCTGATCCCGATAGCTATCGGGACAGCATGACCCAAGGAAAAGGGTTCGATCATCGATCCCGAAGATCACAAGGACTCCTGCAGCTCAAGTCAGACATTTGTTCCAGCGGGTTCCTGGGAATCCCCATTGTTAAGTTTTTTCACGATCTTTAAAACCATGAAGCTGTTCTCTCATTCCTCTCCTATTTTCCCGGTTGATGATCCCTTAAAAACTGCGGAATACTATCGCGATGTTTTAGGGTTTGATATCAATTTCAAATGGGAAGATCCACCCACCTATGTTGTAATTAATCGTGACGATGCAGTTGGAATTCATTTCGTCAAAAAAACCGATAACCACCAACCTTCTTCAATGCATACTTCGCTCTTCATTTTTGTCCATGATGTGGATGCGGTGTATGAAGAATATCAAAAAACGGGAGTGAATATCACCAACCCAATCGGTGATCGGGAGTATGGGATGCGTGATTTTGACATTACCGACCCGAATGGGTATATCTTAGTCTTTGGAAAAAACATAGCGCATTAACTCATGAAAAACTCAATCATAGTAGCTATCCTCTTTTTATCTTCTGTCTGTGCATGTACTTCTCAGGAATCTTCGGAAAAGATAGCCAAAGGAGCAGTCGCCTCCGCTCATCCGTTGGCAACTCAGGCTGGCCTGGAAATTCTGGCACAAGGTGGTAACGCCTATGATGCAGCTATAGCTGTTGCCTCGACCCTCAATGTCGTTGAGCCTATGATGTCCGGGATAGGCGGATACGGGACGATCCTCATTTACGATGCAAAGGAAAACCGTGTCAGGTTCCTGAATCCGAGTGGGAGGTTCCCCGTCAAAACCAACACGGATCTCATGCGGGCTCCTACACCTGATTTCATGAAGAATCGGGTCGGCCCAAAATCGATATCAACACCTGGGAATTTAAACGCCTGGAAAGCCATGAATGAATCTTACGGAAACTTAAAGTGGGATCAACTCTTTGAATCTGCCATTGGACTTGCAGAGAATGGTTTCCCTGTTTCCCCTGCGCTCGAGAGGTGGATTGGAATTGCCTATAAAGATTTTTCGCCATATGCCCGCACTTTTTACGGACCAAACGGCGAACCATTAAAACAGGGTGAAACACTCATTCAATCAGATTTAGCCAAGACTTTCAAAACCATTAAAACAAAAGGAGTCGATCCTTTCTACAATGGTGAAATCGCGCGAGCCATCGATAAGCAAATGAAAGAAGTAGACAGCTTCTTGTCGCTTGAAGATCTTCAAAAAAATGAAGCAGAGTGGTGGGAACCTTTGAAATTTAACTATAAAGGATTTGACGTTTATACAGCTTCATTACCTGCGAATTCTTTTCCAGCTCTTTTCAATTTGGGCGTTATGCAGCAATTCGATGATGTAGATTTGGAACACAATTCTCCTGAATACCTTCATGTATTTGCGGAAACGACCAAGGAGTCCTACAAAGCGAGATTGGCCTATTCATTTGATCCGGATATTCAAGAAGCTCCCATAGACAGCATTTTGTCGAAATCAGTTTTAGATGCAATGGCTACTCAAATTGACCGTGAAAAAGCCGTCCCATTTGTTCCTCCCTTTTCACCTGAAAGCAAAAACACCACACATTTTGTTGTGATTGATAAATGGGGAAACATCGTTAGTGCTACCCAGACTTTGGGCAACCTGTTTGGTAGTAGAATTATGGTGGAAGGCACGGGAATATTCTTAAACAATTCCATGGCCTATGCGACTTACGAGCCAAAAGGCAATCCAATGGATGCTTTTCCTGGCAGACATAAACTTTCGGGAGATTGCCCTGTCATAATTCTGAAAGACAACCGCCCGTGGGCGGCTTTAGGATCTCCCGGCGGACACACAATTACACAAAATGTTCCCCAGATAATTTTCAACCTGATCGATTTTGACATGACGATGCAAGAAGCGATCGATGCACCAAAGATCTCCTTTGTCGAGCCTGACTTCATTGTCGTTGATCAAACACTGAATGATCGTTTGGTTTCCTCCATGGAATCGAAAGGTCACAAGATCAGAAAGGGTAACATCGGTAATGCGCATGGCATTAGAATTCGCTACGCGGATGATGGATCGTACCTTGGATTGGATGTCGGAAGTGATCGACGCGGCGAGGGAAGTGCAGCTATTGAAGGAATCGATTAACGTACCTTTGCAAGAAAAACGCATGCCTCATTTCGTCATTGATTGTTCTGATAGTATTGTTAAACAGGAGACGCCTGAAGTCATCATGAAGTCGGTTCATGAAACTGCTCTCAGCACTGAATTATTCTCAGAAGGTGATATCAAGGTGCGCATCAATCCATTTTCGCATTACATTGTTGGTGGCGCTTCAGATGATTTTATTCACGTATTTGCCAACATAATGGAAGGGAGAACTACCGAACAAAAAAAGGATCTATCGGACAAAGTGGTGGGAAAACTCAAGTCGATGTTCCCGGATGTACCAATCATCTCAATCAACATACGAGATTTTGAGAAAGCAACTTATTGCAACAAAACGATGGTAGACTAGTCCAGGATCTTTCGGATCGCCCGACTTTCTTTCAGATAGCTGGTGATCCCTGCTTCGTCTTTTCTATGCAAGAGCTCCCGAAATTCTGAAATCTTGGACAAATAGCTATCCATGCTTTCCAAAACAGCTACCCTGTTATTAAGAAAAATTGGTGTCCACATCTCTGGAGAACTTTTTGCCAATCTCACCGTCGATGCAAACCCTGATCCGGCAAGATCCAGGATCTTATTCTCATCTTCTTCTTTCTCCAGCACAGTCCGACTTAAACCAAAGGAAATCACGTGACTTAAATGTGAGACATAAGCCAAATGAATATCGTGCTCCTCTGCTGTAAGGTAGGTCGTGGACATTCCCAGCGCTTTGCATTGTTTCCGAAAACGCTCAACAAACCCTGGATCTGACTTTTCCTGCTCACAAACAATCATCACCTTGTCTTCAAAAAGAGAATCAAATGCCGCTTCGGGACCGCTGTACTCCGTGCCTGAAATTGGATGTGCTGCAATGAATTGTGTTCGCTTTGGATGATTTCCTATAGCGTCGCAGATGGATTTCTTCGTTGAGCCAAAATCAATCAAAACCTGGCCTTCCTGGAGCTGGTCCAGCAGTTCCGGAAGGTTTTCTTCAATCGCATTTACAGGAATTGCTAACAAAATCCATGTTCCTTTCGAGATCGCATCAGCGGATGACGTACACATTTCATCAATCAACCCAAGCTCGGCAGCCTTCTTAAGGTTTTCTTCATTCTCATCCCATCCATAAATGGTTAGGTCCTCAAATCTTTTCTTAAGTGACAATGCATAAGACCCTCCAATGAGCCCCAGTCCGATTACAGAAATATTCATGGCTTATAAATTAAACGGCAAAGAAAAAAGAAAAACCCCGGCTTGTGCCAGGGTTTATACTATGTAATTATAGATTCTGTTTAAATGCTTTTACGCTCAACCCAATCATCCACCAATCCTTCCAGCACATTTAAAGGTACCGCTCCACTGGTAAGAACTACATCATGGAATTCCCTGATATCAAAACTATCACCAAGCTTTTCCTTCGCATCTTCTCTTAGCTCAAGGATCTTAAGCATGCCGATCTTGTAGGCAGTAGCCTGCGATGGCATTACAATATGACGCTCCACCATTCGTTCACAATCCCTGTAACTGGCTGCTGTGTTATCCTGATAGTAGGCTATTCCTTCTTCTCTTGTCCATTTTTTCAGATGAATACCCGTATCTACCACAAGTCTGCAGGCCCTCCAGAGTTCCGCGGCCAGTCGTCCATAATCAGAATAAGGATTGGAGTACATGCCGATTTCCTTCGGCACCAACTCACTATATAATCCCCACCCTTCTACGTAGGCTGTATATCCGCCAAATTTTCTGAACTTCGGAATTCCTTCAAGCTCCTGCGCAATTGACCGGTCCATGTGATGGCCTGGGAGTCCTTCGTGGTAGGCAAGTGCTTCCATATCATACTTAGGCATGTCCGCAGTGTTGGCAAGGTTCGCATAGTATGTGCCAGGCCTGGAGCCATCAGGAGCTGGTGACTGATAAAATGCTGAACCAGCAGAATTTTCCCTAAATGCCTCCACCCTTTTCACGATCATATCGGCTTTTGGCTTAGTAATGAACAACTCATCCAAACGAGCCTTCATGTTCTCAATAATCACCGTGGCACTGTCAATGTAGGCTTGTTTGCCTTCATCTGTATTTGGATAGAAAAATTGCTCATCTTCTTTGAGGTACTTAAAGAAATCCTTCAAATCCCCTTCAAATGCTACTTTTTTCATGATCTCACGCATTTCATCATGAATACGAGCTACCTCTTTAAGGCCAATCTCGTGTATCTCTTCTGCAGTAAGGTCCGTGGTGGTTGTACGCGCCAGAGCGACATTGAAGTAATCATTGCCTTCTGGCAGTTTCCAAATCCCATCTTCCTCAGTTGCTCGTTCTTGTTGGCCCTCTAAAAAGGAAATGAGTTTGTTATACGCAGGTAGCACTGAGTTTTTGAGCGCATCATCAGCTGCATTTTTGAGATCTGCCTTCACATTCTCGGGAAGCTCCAGGGCATCCACTTTTCCATAAAAATCTGCCTGCAACGTACTTGGTTCACCAGCTTCGAAGGGTGCTCCTTTGATGATATTATTGGATGCTTCAATCACTCGGGGGAACACGAATTTTGGTGGCATGATCCCTTTCTCTTCACGGATCTTTAGGTTATCAATTAGTTGATCAAATAAAGAAGCCACACCATTTAGCCGGGAAACATAGGCTGCTGCATCACTCGAATCTGTCACCCTATGAATGTTTATAAGAAACGAGGCTACCTGGGTATGCATTCCAAACATCTGGTTAATCGGATAATTGTGATGTCTGTATTTATAATCAGAAATTTGATTCTCCGCATTCTCCTTGAATAGCTGATAGCTGATGCGAGTCTGAAAATCAAGTGCATCAGGATTGATTGAATCCAGGAGAGTTTGCAGCAACTGCTTTGTGATCTCTAATTCCCTAGCATTGTTTTCCTCAGAGAGATCACTCCACTTATCGTAATCCTTTTTTATTCCCAGGTAACTCTGGAACATTGGTGATCGATCCAGCGATTCATTGAAGCTTGTCTCAAAAAAAGCGTTTGCTTTCTCTGATTCTGATTCAATCTCAGCCGCCGTATACGTTTTGGACTCGGGTCCTGCACAACTGAAAATAATGAAGGCAAGTACCGGTATTAGCTTGATTGTTTTCATGGTTAAGTCATTTTGTTTGTAAAACCTGGCTGATAGACTGGTTAAACTATTGATTAGTTACAGTTTCGTAAATTAATATTACACTAACGATCTTATCGATATTACCTGCGGTACATTATCTATTTTTAGTCAATGATCATTAATCTCATTTCTGGCCCTCGCAATATTTCTACCGCTTTGATGTATTCATTCGCCCAACGATCCGATACCAAAGTGCTGGACGAACCCTTTTATGGGCACTATCTTCAAAAAACCGGAACTGATCATCCTGGCAGAGAAGAAACCATTCGGAGCCAGGATAAAGATCCGGAAACGGTGGTCGAAAAGATTGAAAAACTTCAGAAGGAATTTGAATTGGTTTTTGTAAAAAACATGGCCCATCATCATGAGGTGCTTGATTGGCAGTATTTGACAGAATACAAAAACGTATTTCTTATTAGGGACCCCAGGCAATTGATCGCTTCTTTTGCTCATGTAATCAAAGAACCCACTATGCTAGACATTGGGTTGAAGCATGAAGCCGAATTAATTGATTTTGTTTTTGCAAACGGAAGGCATGCACCTATTGTGCTGGACTCAAATAACATTCTACCTAATCCTGAAGGAGGACTTAACCAATTATGTAAACAACTAGGTATTCCTTTTGAATCATCAATGCTTTCGTGGGAAAAGGGAGCTATACCTGAAGATGGGACCTGGGCAAAATACTGGTATAAAAATGTTCACAACTCAACTGGTTTTGTCAAACAAAAAACAAGTGACCGAGAATTACCCAAAAATTGTCAACAGCTGTATGAAAAAGCACTTCCGTACTATGAAAAACTTGCTTCACATATAACCAATTAACTATTCAACCATTTAACTATTCTACTAACAAAAAATGCTACAGAAATACAATCCAAAAAATGAGAACATCCAGGTATGGGTGGGCGATCAATTGTATCACCGAGATGAAGCAAAAGTTTCCGTCTTCGATAGTTCAGTACAGGGTGGAGATACCGTATGGGAAGGTGTTCGGGTTTACAAAGAGGGATTGCTTCACTTAGATCGCCACATCAATCGGATGTTTGAGTCAGCCAAAGCCCTTGCTTTTGAGCATGTCCCAACAAGAGATTTCATTAAGAATGCCATAAAACAAACATTGGAAGCAAACGGACAAAGTGAGAATACACTTATCCGTCTGACACTGAGTCGTGGAGAAAAGATAACTTCAGGAATGGACCCCAGATTGAATCAAAAAGGAAGTTGCCTGATCGTTCTCGCCGAATGGAAGCCCCTGGTGTATGATAACACGTCCGGGATAAAAGTGATCACTTCCACTCAACGTCGAAACGGTCCTCAATTCCTGGATTCCAAAATCCATCACAGCAACCTCCTCAACAATATTCTGGCTAAAATTCAAGCCAATATAGCGGGTGTGGATGCTGGTATTATGCTGGATGAACGTGGGTTTGTGGCAGAACTCAATGATACCAACCTTTTTATGGTAAAAAATGGAAAATTATTCACTCCACATGCAAATGCCTGTCTTCATGGAATCACCAGGGGATTTGTTTTGGAACTTGCAGAAGGAAACGATATTCCCAATGAGGAACGTAACTTGAGCCTTGTTGATTTTTACAATGCAGATGAAGTGTTTGCTACCGGTACCATGGGCGAACTTACCCCGGTGCTTGAAATGGATGGAAGAAAAATAGAAAACAAGGCCGGAACTAAATTGAGGGAAGAATTGTCAGAACTCATGCGAAAAGCCCGGGTAGATCATTGTGAAAAGCTTTAACATGAAATAAGCATACTGGTTTGACGAAACTCCGATCAACCTAATCATTGAGCCATGCCAGCCGCAAATAACTAAAAGTGTATCAAACCGCTGGTCTAACAAACTTTAAACACATGAAAAATATCCTCACACTCTCATTTCTTCTCTTAATTGTTTTTTCCTGTCAGCTAAAAAAAGAACAAGTTGATACAAGGAATGAAGTACTTGTTCTTGGGATGATCCACAGTGGTCATCGAACACAGGAAGAGTTCTCTATTGAAGTGCTAACGAAATTGATCCGCAAGATCAAACCGGATGTCATCCTGACTGAAATACCACCCGATCGATTTCCAACAGCTGTGAAGGAGTTTCAAGAGAAGGACACGATTACAGAACCACGGGTTGTGCGTTTTCCAGAATACGTGGATGTCATATTTCCTTTAACCAAGGAAATGGATTTTGATATCATTCCTACGGCAGGATGGACCAGGGAAATGGCAGAAGCAAGAAGTAAAAAACTTAGGGAGATCAGCCAGGATTCCTCAAGGGTTGATGACTGGAAAGCCTACACAAACGCCAATAAAAAAGCCGATTCATTAATGGAAGTATCCGGAAAACGCTACGATCCTTATTGGATCAATTCAGATGAATACGATGAAATAGCTGAAGTCAGGTTGAGTGTCTACAATGAGCTCTTCAACGAAGAGCTGGGGCCAGGTGGCTGGGACAACATCAACGAAGCACATTATTCCTACATAGCAAAAGCGCTCGATTCTTTGACCAATCAAAACAAGCGAGTACTGATCACGTATGGAGCAGGACATAAGGGTTGGTTCTTACGAGCGTTGAAAAAGCGAGAGGATATTCGGCTTGTTACGCT
>JANQEC010000316.1 GCA_028278585.1 Cyclobacteriaceae bacterium
AGGCGATATCGGCCCAGAAACTCAACAATTACTAAGGCAAGCCTTAGTTTCGGCTGAGTCAGATTTCAATAAAGTCGCTATAAATTCCAATTACTTAGCATTGATGGATTGGAATGAAAACGAATCTGAGGCAGAGGAGGCAATACAAAATATTCTGACGATACTAAAAAAACCATCTTTCGCCAGCTTAGAGATAATTAGGTATGCATACTTCAATATTATGAAGTACTATGAAGGAAGGAGTATGTTGCATGAGAGAAATCGTTATCATGAGAAAATATTAAGCATCAATCTTGAGGTAACCCCAATCTGGAAATATTGGTTAAATGGGCATCCTATTCCCGAAGAGGATGAAGAATATTTTACCGCCTCAATCGACCGTGCAGTTTCATATCTCACCCATTGGAATATGGATTATGATAGTAATCTAATGCATTATTAATTAGCAGTCTAAGCATATCTTCATACTCAAGCCCATTGTGGCAAGCTGAAAGAAAGAAAGCCGAATCATAGCCAAGATATGCGTCAGGAGTCAATTCAAGTAAAGTGAAGTTTCCATTGTAATATTTACCGTCGATTCTCATATAATCCATTTTATCGAGAGCAATAAACAAAGTCTTCAAGGAGTTGTGAATTTCTTCTCCAATTTCTTCGGTTATGATTCTCTGATCGAACGATTCAATCTGGTTTTGTTTGTCTTCTGCAGTGTATAAATGATTATCAAAATACTGAGAATTATCCTTCGCAAATGTTTCCACTACTTCCGAAACAATGACCTCATTTTTGGAGCCCGAAATACAACAGTTTACTTCTCTCCCCGGAATAAATTCCTCGATCAAAATTGGTTGATGAAAGGACTCAAGTAATACTTCAAAACGAATTTGAGCCTCCTGATGAGAGTAAGCCAAAGATGCTGAGTTAATCCCAATTGAACTTCCTTCAAGTAAGGGCTTGACCACCACTGGAAGTTTGAGAAGTTTTATGCGTTTTTTGTCATCAAAAGTTCTTGCAATGATTGATTTTGGGGAATTGAGGCCAAAGGATTTAGCATATTCTTTGGATATATACTTATCTTGACAAACTACTCTTGCGTAAGTATCAGCTCCTACATATTTCAATTCGTAGCTTTCACAAATAGAAGGAATAAGCGCCATCCTATTCCTTGAATTTTCACCGCCGTAAATTGTGAAAACAACATCTCTAGAATGTCTTTTGATATTATCAATGAGTTCTTTTGGAGTATTGTAGTGATGTACCCGTGGGGTAATGAGTCGTAATCCATCGTAAACTTCTTCGAAATAGGAATTAGGAATTTTCTCAAGATATGGTCCGTTAAGGTCATTATCTTCATATTCAGCGAACGTTCGATCTGCAATCAATACAATGCCATGATTTACCGGTTTTTTGGCATTTAAGATCGATTTACTCATATATGATAATAGATAGTTATCCTTAGTTGGAAACTAGAAATCATCAAGGGCAAAAAGATTACGTGGATGCTTTGTTGATAGGATTTCTTGCTGTTTCCTTTTATTTACATGAGTATAAATCTGGGTTGTATTTATAGAGGAATGACCCAAAAAATGTTGAATGTACTTAATGTCAACATCCTGCTCCAATAAAAGGGTAGCAAAGGTGTGTCTAAAGGTATGTGGAGTAACATTCTTGTTGATTTTCGCAAGCCTACAATATTTGGTGATGAGGAATCTCACCGATTGCTGCGAAAGTGGAGTATTTAACCTGCTGACAAAAAAAAACCGACCGAATCGATTCTGGTCCTATAAAATGAAGTGTATTTCTTGATGAGATCCAAAGTCTCAGGATTACATATTTGAATAATACGCTCCTTATTGCCTTTCCCCGTGACAAGGAGGTTCCCAGAAGTAAGATTGATATCATTGGGTTTTATACCACACAGCTCCGAGACTCTTATTCCAGTCGCAAAAAGGATTTCCAATATTGTCAGATCCCTGAGCTTTTCACCATAGTAGTGACTGCTCCTGTCCTTGATTTTGTCCTTTGCTCTCCTTACAACTTTTAACAGGTCCCTTATTTCTTCGAACTCCAATGCGCAAGGCAATTGACGAGGTTCCTTGATTCGGATCTTTACCTTCCGGAAGGGATTGACAGTAATGTAATCTTCAAACTCAAGGAGATTGAGATAGGCCTTAGCTGAAGCAATCTTCCTTTTGATGGTTTTTGGCTTGAATTCAGAAAGACTTTGAACATAAGATTTCACAACTGTCTTATCAATGTTACTTATGAATTCAATATCATTCTGAAATAAGAATTTCCTTAATTGTGCCAGGTCACTTTGGTATGCAATTAAAGTATCTTGGCTTAGCCTCTTTTCGAATTCACAGTGTTCCAGGAAAAGTTTGATGGAGTCTTTTATTTTCATGCTTCTTTCGGTTTAAAATGGTTAAACCCCTAAAGCTGATAAGAAAACCCCCAACTCGCCAAAGAAAGTTTTACTACTTGCCTGGAGTCTTTCTTGCTAATGAGAAGTACACTTTGAGGTACCAGGTTTGGTTCCCAGTTTTGAATTGACGCTGATCGATCTTAAAAAGGCCGCCGTCTTTTTTAGAGGGGCCGCCAGTGTTTGTTTGATGGATGAGCAGGGTTTCCTTTTCCCGCTTGCCAAGGATATTATGACTATTTAACATGATTTAACGAGCGCCTATTTTGATGGGTATTTCTAACTTGACCTCCTGCTCGCCAAGGATAATTTGGGTATAACAAAAATGCCCTTCCTGATATCAAAAAGAGCATTTTGTACAATTATATGGTGAACTCGGAGGGATTCGAACCCCCAATCTCCTGGGCCGTAACCAGGTGCATTATCCAGTTGTGCTACGAGTCCTAAAACGGACGCAAAAGTAACAATTTGCTTTCAAAATTTTCGTTAGCGGCACAGGATTCTATATTTGCGCAAATTTTATTTTATATGAAGTATTTGATTGGATTATTGTTGACTGTCTCCTTTCTTTTTTCTGAAGCACAAGAAAATGGTTTTAGTCGACCGGATATCCCAGGCGAAGTGATGGTTGATATTGGATTTAACAGTTGGACGGTAACACCTGACACGCTGGACCGAAAGGGGTGGGCATCTAAATCCATCGGTATTTACTATTCAAAGAGATACGAGATCAGTAACAAGTTCTCTTTCTATCCCGGAATTGGGTTGGGCATTGAGAAAATGGGGTTTGAAAGTTCGGTGAGCTTTATTGATTCAGCGGACTATTTTATGAATTTGCCATTCACCGGGATCACTAAGAACAAGCTGGCATTTACCTACTTAGACATTCCAGTTGAGCTTCGGTTTCACCCCATGGGAACGGAAGATGGAGAAGGTCTTTTTGTCTCCATTGGTGGCATGGTAGGATTAAAAATGGGAGCTCATACTAAGTGGAAATACGATGAAGGGAATGGTAATAAGGTGATTAAAGAGACTGGCAAGTTCAACCTGGAAACTTTCAGATACGGTTATCAAGTACGATTTGGTTTCAAGGGGGTCCATCTTTTCTTCAAGAAATACCTTTCAGACGCCTTCAAGGAGCCTATTCAAGGAGCGAGCCCAACAATGAAAACCATTGGGATCAATGTGACGGGATTTTAACCGAAAAAGTAAACAGCCAGGAAACTAAAGCTAAACCCCAAAGCTCCTCCAAACCAGACTTCCCTGGGTTCGTGATAACCCAGATATAATCGGGAGGTACTTGTCAGTCCTGCCAGCAAAATAGAACCGATCAATACATTGAATAAGGTGATGGCTCCTGTGATCATTAATGAGGTAATGATCCCTACGGCACTCCAAATAGCTGTGGCATGAATACTTATTTTGAACCACCTGGTGATGATGAAAAGCATCCCAATAAGAATGGTGACCGCCATGATAATGGTAGAAAAAGGCCTGCCTAACTCCAATCGATACACGAATAGAAAAGAAGTAACGGCGTACCAAATAAAGATGAACGAAAAGGGGAGTGGTCGTTCATCTTTATTCGTTAGTTCCAGGTTAGATATTCTTGAAAAAAGTTTCAGAGTATAAATGCTAAATGCAGGGATAACACAAGTGGTGAGAAAAACGGCTAGTACAAGTATTCGCGAAGTTCTTACAGAGAAGGAGAACAGTTCCGGAGCGCCAATAAGTATAATTACACTTAGATAAGTGGCCATCAACAATGGATGGCACAGACCAGAAATTAGCTTCATCAGAAATTTCACAATTCTTTTCTTAATCTGGCCACTGGAATATTTAGTTGTTCTCGGTATTTAGCTACTGTCCTTCGGGCAATGGTGTAACCATTTTCTTTTAGAAGTTTTTCAAGTTTTTCGTCTGATAGAGGTTTCGTTTTCTCCTCTCCATCAATGATCTCTTTTAGTTTATTCTTGACCTCACGACTGCTCACGTCCTCACCGGATTCAGTTGCAATTCCTTCTGAGAAGAAGTATTTCAATGGGAAAACTCCAAATTCCGTCTGGATGGATTTACTACTGGCAACCCGTGAAACTGTTGAAATATCCATATGGATCCGATCAGCGATATCTTTAAGGATCATAGGTTTTAATTTACTTTCATCACCCTCCTGGAAGTACTCCAATTGAAAATCAATAATGGCCTGCATGGTGTTAAGCAAAGTTTGCTGTCTTTGTCGTATTGCATCGATAAACCATTTTGCAGAGTCCAGCTTTTGTTTGATAAAAGAGACTGTTTCCTTGAGTTTCTTATCCTTTTTGTTACTCTTATCATATGCTTGCAGCATATCGGAATATGATCTGCTTACTTTTAATTGAGGTGCATTTCTTGAGTTGAGCGATAATTCTAATTTCCCGTTGTTATTGGTGAGAATGAAATCAGGAATGATATATTGTGTTTTGACAATCTCATCTCCTGTACCTCCAGGTTTTGGATTGAGCTTTGTGATTTGATAGATGGATTCCCTAAGAAGTTGCTCATCATTTATCCCTAATTTTCTCGAAATTTTTTCATAGTGCTTTTTCGAAAACTCATTGAAGCAGGTATCAATGATCCGAATGGCGATTTGAATTTCCTCCAATTCAGGATCTTTTCTTTCCAGTTGAAGTGACAAGCACTCCTGCAAATTCCTGGCACCAATACCGGCGGGATCAAAACCCTGGATTTTAAATAGAATGTTTTCTAACTCCTCTTCGTCAGTGTCCACTCCTTGTGAAAATGCCAGGTCATTCACAATTGCTTCAAGCTCTCTTCTGATGTATCCTTCTGAGTCGATACTACCAATCAACTGCTTGGCGAGAATCTGTTCACGTTCATTCAATTTTAAATAACCCAGCTGAGAAATTAATTGCTCATGTAATGATTTACCTACCGATAAAGGTGATTCCTTATCCTCCTCATCGGGGTTTCGGCCATCGCCCTGCATTTTGTATCCTGCATAGTCATCCTGTAGGTATTCCTCAATGCCATCCCTGTCATCCAGGTCAAAATCATCATCGAAATCATCTTCTTGATCATCCGCTTCTTTCTCTTCCTTACCTTCCTCAAGTGCAGGATTGACCTCCAGTTCTTCTTCTACACGTGCCTCCAACTCTGCAGTAGGGACCTGCAAAAGTTTTATAAACTGAATCTGCTGTGGAGACAGTTTTTGTTGTAGCGACTGTGTAAGAGATAGTTTTTGCATGAACAATTACTAGTGGTCCAAAATTATCACATTCGTTAGTTTTGCGACCCATATATTTTGAGCGAAGTGGATAAAATAAAAAGAACAAAAATCAGACAGCTTTTAGATGACGGAAAAGTCGGTGTGGAAATCTGTGTAAAAGGGTGGGTACGGACAAAAAGAGCAAGCAAGAATGTTGCTTTTGTGGCACTCAATGATGGCTCGGGAATTCGAAATGTTCAGGTGGTTTTGGATACAGAAAAATTTGATGAAGAGTTTGTTCGAAAAATAAATACAGGAACGAGTCTTTCTGTGGTTGGGAAACTGGTAGAGTCTCAAGGAGCAGGGCAGAGCGTAGAGTTAGTAGCTGAAACAATAGATATTTTAGGCGAAGCAGACCCAGAACTATTTCCACTTCAGCCAAAGAAACATTCACTTGAATTCTTGAGGGAGATCGCTCACCTGAGACCGAGGACAAACACCTTTGGTGCAGTATTGAGAGTTCGACATGCTATGACGTATGCTTTGCATACTTTCTTTCATGAAAAAGGATTCTTAAACCTTCATACACCAATATTGACTGCTTCCGATGCTGAAGGTGCAGGCGAAACGTTTAAAGTAACCACGTTTGATCTTGACAATGTACCTAAAGATGAAACCGGTTCCATCGATTTTAAGCAGGATTTTTTCGAAAAGGAAACCAACCTTACAGTATCCGGTCAGCTAGAAGGAGAGCTGGCGGCCATGGGAGTTTCAGAGATCTACACCTTTGGTCCAACCTTTCGGGCAGAAAACAGCAATACAACCCGGCACCTTGCAGAATTTTGGATGGTAGAGCCGGAAATGGCTTTTTATGACCTGGAAGATACCATGGACCTGGCAGAAGAAATGCTAAAGTATCTCGTCGGTTATGCATTGAAAAATTGCATAGAAGATCTGGAATTTTTGGAGAAGAGAGAATTGGATGAGGAAAAAACCAAACCTCAAAACGAGCGAAACGAACTAAGCTTATTGGAACGGTTGAAGTTTGTTAATGAAAATGATTTTGTTCGACTTTCTTACACAGAGGCAATTGAGATACTCAAAAGGTCGAAGCCCAATCAGAAAAAGAAATTTCAATACCTGATCGATGAATGGGGAGCCGACCTTCAATCTGAGCATGAACGATTCCTGGTAGAAAAACATTTCAAGAAACCAGTCATTCTTTTTGATTATCCCAAAGAAATCAAGGCTTTTTATATGAGACAGAATGATGATGATAAAACGGTTGGAGCAATGGATGTTTTATTTCCCGGGATTGGAGAAATTGTTGGAGGGTCACAGCGAGAGGAAAGAAAGGAAAAGCTTGAGAAACGCATGGCTGAAATGGACATCCCGGCTGAAGAACTTTGGTGGTACCTGGATACCAGGAAGTTTGGCACTGTCCCTCACAGTGGGTACGGATTGGGTTTTGAACGAATGATCCAATTTGTCACTGGAATGAACAACATTCGAGACGTAATTCCATTCCCAAGGACTCCGGGTAACTGCGAATTTTAGCAGCAGGCAAACAATCCTCTATTTGAATTGGTATATTTATCGATGATAAAATAAAGCTATGGAGGATTTCCTATCATTTTTTGAATCGCTATCGACCATCCAGAAACTCTCCTGGGTTTTCATTTGCCTGGTATTTTTCTGGACACTTGAGGTTATTATTCCTTTATTCAGGCATAACTATAAGAAGCTACGACATGATGGTATCAACCTCGTCTTTTTCTCTTTTCTGATGGTCATAAATGTTGTGATAGGGATTATCACAGTGAGTGTGTTTTACTGGCTTAATCAATCTCAATTTGGAATTCTAAATTGGGTAGTGCTGCCCGTTTGGGCAGAGCTGCTAATTGCATTTGTAGCGCTCGATCTTGTGTCGCAATACTGCGCCCATTATATGTTACATCGGATCAAGTGGATGTGGAAGCTACACATGCTCCATCATAGCGATACCAAAGTAGATGCTACAACAGGTACTCGTCAGCATCCGGTTGAATACATTCTTCGGGAAGGGCTTGCGATTTCCACAGTAGTGATCTTTGGGATACCAGTGGCTTATTATCTCTTCTACCGAATGGTTACCATCTTTTTCGCTTACTGGACACATGCCAATATTCAACTGCCTCTCTGGCTGGATAAAACTTTGAGTTTGATCATCATCACGCCTAATGCCCATAAGTTCCATCATCATTTCGAACGACCCTGGACAGACACTAATTTTGGAAATGTCTTATCTATTTGGGATCGCATTTTTGGAACCTTTGTATATGAGAACCCTAAGGATATCAAATACGGACTTGATGTGGTAGATGAGACCAGGGATGAAGACATTGGGTATCAGCTTGGTCTCCCACTCAACAAGTCGATTAAGACTGACTACTAATTGCTATTCATATTTAAGTGTTTCAACAGGATTAATTGCAGACGCTTTCAAACTGTGGAACGCCACCGTTAAGAACGCCACAATAAATGTCAGCAATCCTGATATAATAAACGGCCAGACCTCCATTCCAATTCTGTAAGAAAATCCGTTGAGCCATTCTTGTGTCAGCAAGTAGGAGACAGGTACCGCAACTGCAAAAGCAATTAGGATCAACAGGAGAAATTCTTTAGAAAGCAACACCAGGATTTGGGGTGTAGAGATACCCAGCACTTTTCGA
>JANQEC010000328.1 GCA_028278585.1 Cyclobacteriaceae bacterium
TCAAAGGAAATTACTCAGCACCGTATGGAAAAATCCGGCCAAGTCAAAGTGTAGATGGAGATCAGAATGAGGCGCTAAAGGAGTTGGAATTCGAAATCATCAATTTCAACTCAGAGAGTGCAGATTTCAAATTGATGTTTTCATCTAACAACTCCTTTAGCGCCTCATTCTGATCTCCATCTACACTTTGACTTGGCCGGATTTTTCCATACGGTGCTGAGTAATTTCCTTTGATAATGCCCTTTAATGCAAGAAAAAGTCGTTCTTGAGCTGCTTGAAGGTCTGATTCGAACTGAAAGAAATCATGACCATACTCAGTCATGGCATTGGGAATTTTCACAAAATCCAGGTGCATCAAATCAAAGGGAATACTATCAAACCCGCATTGATTGGTCGAACGTAAGAAGATCATCGGTTTTTCTAAGGCCATACCAATTCCCATTTCAAAAAACACATTCGGGTTATCTCCTGTGGTATCAACTATCATGAAGTCACAATTTTGCATCTCCTCGATGACTTTTAACATTACATTTCGACCATCGCTTAAGATCTGATCGGCTCTTTGCACTATTAATTGCGGATCTCCCAGCCGATCAATTGTTGCCTGGACAATTCTTTCCATTAAAAACCGGGAGCGCATACGGATATCGGAGTTCTCGGGACCAATGGGGCAGGCAAGGAAGCATTTCTTCATGCTGGTAGTAGTTAAGGCTATCTAAAAATGCTCAATCCTTCCAGCTCTGAGATCTCACGAAGCAACTCCATGCCTCGGCAACTATTTCCCTTTTTATCTACTACTGGCGAATAAACAGCTATCCCGAGTTTCCCCGGTACTACACCAACAATGCCCCCGCTCACTCCGCTTTTGGAAGGAATACCTACGTTATAGGCAAACTCTCCTGATTCGTCATATAAGCCGCTAGTGGACATCATGGACGTGGCAATGGCTACTTCCCTGGGTGTAAGTAGCTGATTACTTATTTTATCTTCCTGGTCTTTTTCCTCTTTCGGAGCCTTTCCTAAGTCCTGGTTCACTTCTTCCCTTAGTGCTTTTCCACCATTTGCCAGGACACCTGCGAAATGAGCCAAGTGTCGAACACTTACCTTAATTGAACACATTTGAAAATAGACATCCAGAATATCTTCGATCACACCATCCTCACGGTCACGAACATCATAAGTCTCATGCCTTGCCAAAATCTTGTCAAAGAACTTGTTGTCATTCATTTGCCATGCAAGTGAACGGTTCTTGTGTCCTGTTTTACGCTCAGAAAGAAAAAGATCCCAATCCACTTGTATTTTCTTATCCATTGAGTCACCACAAAGTCCCCGAACGAATTCAAGAAAAGGATTTATAAAAAGTAGCTGATCAATGATCTCAACCCTTTTTTCATGCCTTTTAATTTGTCTTTTCCAGCTATCTTTCTTGTAATCCGGAGTTTTACCGTCATGATCATCTACTCCGTCCCATATCCTTCTCCCTTTTGGATAAAAATTTGTAGTCTCCCACGAATAATCACGATTAAAATTCCTTCCCTCGTCGCTGTAGTTATCAGGAATCATGGAAGCAATTGCGATAGCTCCTGCATTGATCATGGGATTGAATGGTAATCCGGTAGGATCCCATTTCATTTCATTGAAGCTTCCTCCTGACGGTTCCTTCCCCACATACTCGAAAACCATTCCCTCCGACTTTCTTTGAAGCACATATAGTAGACCAAATAAATTCGCAATTGACTGCAGCGAGAAAGTCTGACTGTGATCCTCTTCAGAATATCTTGAGATTATCGGTTGACCAGGAACACAAATAGCTATGGAGGTAGTTGATGCTTTGTTGGCGCCCAATTCAGGTATATAATCAGCGGGCTTGGCATCCATCGACGGATCGTAGTTGTTTTTCACCTCATGAAGCAGTTTGTCCAAGCTATCACCCATTTTAAGATTAAAGCCCAGTTTTCTGCTTCTATTGAAGATGTTGTATCCGAATTCCTCCGAGATCTTTGCAAGCATGTGGAGCCCTCTTGCGCTGTTTCCTTTTGGGTCAAGAGCCGGAGAAAAAACAGCAATGCCTGCAATTCCGGGTACCACACACATAATTCCACCACCTACACCACTTTTCCCTGGTAGCCCAATGCTATAGGCAAATTCACCAGATCCATCGTATAAACCGCAGTTCGACATAATGGAGACCACGCTTGACAAAAGTCTTTCATTCACATTGCCATACTTAAAAGGTGATGCCTCCTTTCCCGGATACCTCCCACCACCTGCTATAATAGCCGCAGCATGTGCCAGGTGGTTCGAATGAACCAATATGGAGCATTGCCTGAAGTAAGTACTTAGGACATCCTCAATAAAGTTCACTTCCTGGTAGGCATCACGTCTTTTTCCTTTTTTCGTAAAGAAAATTTTGTCTGCATGCATGCGCCAGGCCAATGCCCGGTTGTTGTGCCCAGTGGCACTTTCAGAATCCCAAACCGCCTGATCAACAATCATAGATTCATCGTTACACATCCTTCGGACAAAATCCATGAACATCTTGAATTTACCATCATTACAATAGTCCAGGAGTTTTTCCAAATATTCTTCTTGCTCCTCAGCACTTAGTTTCGGTCTCAGCCTTTTTTCCAGTTCAGATCTTGTCATATAATAATTGGACGCAGCTTTTTGTTTGCCCACACTCCTTTCCCTATCAATTTCATCTCGGTGGAAATCCTTGAGTTTCTTCTTGACGGTATCAGATACTCCTTCATTTTCTATCTTACGAATAGCCAGTGTACTCATCCGGTAAATGGCGGAATCGTTTGGAACGCTGATAATTCCCCTTTCAGCATCAATCACTTCCTCATGGACATCTTTATCCGGTACTACATCCGGAAAGAGGGATGTAATGAAGATTGCGCCGACATTGATCATTGGGTTGTAGGGTATTCTCTTTTCACCGCCTTTCGATTTAGTGGTTTTAGGATCAGCGTTGAATGGGTCTCCGGTGGGTTCCTTGTTTATTCGCTTAAATACGTACTCTTCTCCTCGACAATCCAGGACATAGAGCAATGCAAACACCTTGGAGATGGACTGAATCGTGAACATATCGTCATCCAACCTGTTAGCCTGGTCTGCCTCCCCGAAAGGTCTCGCTCTTTCGTCACGAAAACAATCTCCTGCTGCAATCGGATTTGGATTATCAGTATAGCAAACTGAAACACCTGTCTTCTCCTTCAGCGCTGTGCCTAATTCCGGAATATAGGCTGCTACTTCTCCCGAATCTTCTTCAAACTCGGAATCTCTTACCAGGTTTTCAAGGTATTGCTTTGTTACACGTTTGAATTCTGGTGTGGGAACCACGCTTTTAGGTTCGGTTACCTCCTTGGGTATTTTCTTCGTTTTCTGATGAGTTTTGGCTGCCATACGTTATGATATTTAGGAGTTATAGTGTTTTAACTATCTCATTCTCTGCATTTTGTACATGATACATTAAAGTCTTTCACTTTTGACCAGGTTCCAATAGTGTTCGCCTAATGCAGTCAGGTGACAAGTTTTCGACTCCATCGCAGCGTGCCACATGTGTTTGGCATCAGGAACCACGAGGTTAACGCGATTATACTTTTGAAGAATCTCAAACTTTTTGGTGTTGGCTTCAATTGGATCAGGATACTTTTTTGATTGCTCTTCGGAACGTTCTGGTTCGAAAGTGGGGTCAAGTTGAAATTTGACTCCCTTATCTGGAAAAAGCGTAGTAATTTGTTGGATATCATCTAAGAAGATTGATGGCTTTGTCCTTCTTAAGGTGATGAATGACTTGACATTTGTCTTGAAGATCGGACGTTGACCTGCCCATCCACCCAACGATTGATCAATATGCGCATATACACTTCCAGGTGAAATTTCTCCGACCAAATTCGCAGCACCACCATTAAGTGCATCAACCAATAAATTCGTGAAAATTCCAGATCCATTCTTCTCACCAGCGTATTCTTCCGCTCCCGATGCTGTTAAGATCGTAAGGCCTGGACCCAAAGACGATCTATCTTGTTGAGGGGTTTGGTTTCCAGCTATTCCGGAATGGCAGCAATCCAATAGAATGATCTTGTTTTTGGCACGGGATAAATTGGCCAATTCCATTAGATCATTCATTGAAAATCCATCATCGCCATCTTTACTATCGGATGAGATTAGGTATCCTCCCGTCCTCTCAATGTATCCATGCCCGGCGAAATAGAATAGTGCAATCTCCGCATCATCCCGAAATAGTTCTTCAACCAATTTTTTGATTTCTTTTCTGCTGATTGCCGAAGATGAACCGGAACTTACCTTGAGCATGACATCAAAGTTCTTGGTCCCGTCATAATGTCTGTCAAGAACAGATTTTACATTGTAGGCATCAGTTACACAACCAAACAACGAGGATGCATATTCGTAGTAATCAATTCCAATTATAAGTGCTTTTTTCATAAGAAATCGATGTTTAATTCTTGCTTTTCCGGAGCTCTTTTTTGCCTTACCCAACCATTCAAGTCAATATATTCTCTACTCCCATTGACTACATATGCCTTGTCACTAATTCCTCTCAAGTTTGCGCTCTTGAGGTATGGATATAAGAGTAAATACTCATATCTGTTAAAAGTCAAAGTATTGCTGTGTGAATTAGAAGACACTGGTATTAGTGCACAACGGAACGTATGTCCATCCACATACCCAAGCTCCCATGGAATCCATCTCGAGAGTTGTGAATTGATAGAAAAGGCCAAAAGCAATGAACTACTACATTTCATACGATGACGAATTAACTCAGCGCTTTGCTTCGTGACTTTTTTTCTATCTAAATGACTATCGATTATCCAGTCTACATAGACACTGAATCCTTGTTTAGTCAAGTCCAGGTAAATTCCATAAACCTCTTCCTGATCGAGATAGCTATGTGAAAGAAAGATATCAAACCGTGTATTCTTATCAACACCAAGGTTTCTTGCACGCTCAGAAGAGCGCATAGCCTCATTAATTTGAGCTTTGCCTGTGAAGCTTTCCGATAAGTTCCTGAAATAAGCGCTTGTGTAAATTGGCATCTGGTGGGATTACTTATTCTTACCTTCCTTCATACACTTATCAATCATGTCTGATACGTCACCCCATTTCCAAGCAACAGTTCTACTTCTTCCAAGACCAGCAGGAAGAGTGGTTTTGGAATTTGCTCCATCCACATAAACTCCAAAAATCGGGACGTCTTTCCCAATAGCAAACTTGATCTCCTTCTTGACGCCCGTAGCGCTGTGCGATTTTTTCCCTACCAACACTACAAGCATGTTGCACTTGCCTACCTTTTTCTCAATTAATTCTTCCCACTCTTTTTGAGGTAACTCACTTTTAGAAGACCAATCCTCAATGTTGATTGGAGTTCTGTAGTTCTTTGCTTGACCTGCAAACAGGTCTTTCTCCGTTTTGTTGTTGTCAAAGTCGAAACTTATGAATGCTCGTGGATCTGCCATCTTTACATTTTTCATTTGATAATGTGCAAAGGTTTTTGACAGCTTCTTCTTAGAAAACCTGATTTGGTCAGGAAATAACCTGTATTCTAGTTAGGATTATCCCTGTATCTCAGCCAAGAGTGATGACGGCCATCACTATTTCAGTTTAGTTTGTCATCGAGAGTGAGTACGAACACGGTGTACTTGCATAACTAAAACAAATCGTTACTATTATGGAAAATTCTAAAAAATTACCCTTTTTCTATGTTGGTAAGGCTACTACGGACAGTAGAAAAGAGAATTTCATTAGGTCTAAATATCCTCTTCTGTGTGAGGGACTTGGAAAGCAGGATACACAAAGTATCTGGTATTCCAGGAATCACATACTTGCATTGCTTGAAGAGATTGAGCATGCAGGCGGAGATGGATTAAGGCTGCATTTCGGTGCCTATGAAGAGGGACATGAATTCGAGGGACAGCTTTGTCTTGTCATGAATGTAACCCGTTATTCAAACGAAAAAAGAGTAGATGTGATCGTTGAAAATGAAGCTGATTTCGACGACCGTTCAAAAGCTACCCGCTCAACTGATGGTACTGACCATCAGATCCCACGGGATTTTAATTTCGGTTCTCCTTGCCCGCCAAGGTGTGATGGTGATTGATGGATGTAAAGACGTTAATAACGATTTTATTGTGTATTTTAATCGAGTGAAGAGCCTACTGAGTTATGATTATATCTACCTGATTCCCTTATTTTTAAGTGCAGTAGTAAGTGTTAACAGTTTCAGATTGAAATGGTCTTGGGGGTTTAGACTGTTTTCCAGCCTTCTATTGACAACAGTATTTGTTGAGGTCTTCGCAATTTCATGGAAATGGGGAATGTATAAAGGACCGTTTTGGGATTTTTCTCCTTCCAACCTTTGGATTTACAACGCATTTCTTATCCCTCGTCATTTATGCACCGTACTGTTTTTTTTCTCGGTTCAAAACTCTTCCGCCATTAAAAAAATACTACTACTATCACTGCCTTTGTTTATCATCTTTTCAATAGTAAACTACTTTTTTATCCAAACCCCTTTTTCTGTTAATACATATACAGTTGTTCTATCAAATTCAATAATAATAATGACAGTGTTGCTCTTTTTCAAGCAAGTTATAGATGAAGAGAGAGTCATTAATCTGGTTAAAGCCTCTGAAATTTGGATCGCTCTTGGAACATTGGTTTACTACACCGGAACGCTGCCCTTCTTTGTTTTATTCAATACAATCATCGAGTCGAACTCACCGTTACTAATGCCCCTGCTTTACATCAATGATGGGTTAAATGTACTTATGTATTCACTCTACTTAACTGCATTTTTATGTTCTCCTCAGACTCAGAAATAACCCTTACCATCCTCATATCCACCACTCTCCTTCTATTTTTCGGAGCTGTTATCATCTATTTTCTTTTTAGGTATCAACGAAAACGTCAACAGCACGAAAAAGAGATGCTTAGGCTTAAGGAATCCTACAATCAAACCCTTCTGAAATCAAAGATGGAAATTCAGGAGCAAACATTGGATCACATTGCTAAAGAACTTCATTCTAACATTGGCCATTTGGCGTCTCTCATTAACATTAATATGGCTGAGATACTAGAGAGAAGTGAGGAATCACAAAGGGAAAACGCTATTGAGACCAAATCCCTTGCAAAGCAGCTATTGGCCGAATTAAAAGCTTTGAGCACCGCTCTTAATACAGACTATATAATGAAGATTGGGTTTGACCGGGCTTTAGAAAAAGAACTTCAAAGAGTGACCAAAACGATGAAATTTCCAGCGACACTGACAAAATCCGGATCGCCATTCTCGCTCAGACCGGACAGGGAGATAATCCTATTCAGACTGTGTCAGGAAGTCATTAATAATACCGTCAAATATGCAGAAGCTGAACATTTGTATGCTTCAATAGTATATGAAGAGGATACTTTGATCGTAGGGATTGAAGATGATGGAAACGGCTTTGATATTGAGTCAGCAGAGGACAAGTCAGAAAGTACCGGAATGATAAACATACGTGTGCGTGCTCAGGCTATTAATTCGACAATCAAAATTCAAAGTGAAATAGGCAAAGGCACTGTGGTATCAATAAAAGTACCTAAACTATGAACCAAATGACAGTCTCAAAAAATAAGGCAAAAATTCAGTTAGCCTTAGTCGATGATCATAACTTGTTTCGTAAAGGATTAGAGAAGTTGGTAAACATGAGGAATGAAAGTGATATGTATTCCATCCTATTCGAAGCTGAAAACGGAAAAGCGCTACAAGAGAAAATAAAAAGTACAGGAGTGCCGGAAATAATCTTCATGGATATCGATATGCCTGATATGGATGGTTTTGAAACAGTTAGATGGTTAAAACATAATCATCAAATTAAGATAATAGTAGTTTCAATGTTTGACAGTGAAGAGGCGGTGCTTCGCATGATTCGTCTGGGAGTTGATGGTTACTTATCAAAAGATTTGGAGGTAGATGATGTCCACGACGCTCTTGAAGAGGTAGCGAAAGGTGGTAAATACTATCCTCCCTTCGTGGCAACGATAATGGCAGAGAATATTGAAAATATCAACTCCTCCGGCACCATCAAGGTGGGCCCTCTTGCCGGTATCTCAGAGAGAGAAAGAGCGTTTTTAGAATATGTTCCAACTGACCTTACCTACGAACAAATTGCAGATAAAATGAACTTAAGTCAAAAAACCATTGATGGATATAGAAACACGCTTTTTGTAAAATTCAAAGTTAAATCCAGGCAAGGGCTAACTGCATATTTACTAAGGAACAAAATCATTCGATAACCAATGTTAAGGTCTATCCACACCCATTTTCAGCCTTTCCCCCTACTCCTCCAAAGCTTCAAAAGAGTGGACCAGGCGTCCCCCTCCATTCCTACACTAAATTGATAGGACTACATCCTTTCACGAAGGCCCAACTTAACTATTAATCCCCCGGAACTATGTCTGGGGCAGGCCAATACTCCCGATAGCTATCGGGATCAAAGATATCTTAACATAACACAATGCCATTGTTTAGCACTTCGTGGTTGGCATAATTCGCATTATACTAAATAGTTTACTGAACGTTTTGAGAACACAGAGTTATTGTCATAAATTGAAAGCACACTGGAGAATATCGTCCAATGAATTTTTGGGATATCATAATTGCTACCGGAATCATCCAGGCCCTGGTGATTGGATTTGTAATTCTATTTAATAAAAACAGAAACAGAGTTGCCTCCAACACATTAGCCACTATCTTATTCATGTGCGCCCTCGCGTTTATTGGTGTTCTGGCAGACAAAATGTATGACTCGTCAATTCATCGAGTCGTCACTAATCTTGAACCTTACATGCCTTTTTATTTCACCATGCTCCTGGGTCCAATGATCTACTTTCATGTAAAGAGTTTCGCTTTGGAGAATTATAGAATTGAAGGCAAGGACTACTGGCATTTGTCTCCGGTGTTGATCAATTTTATTCCCACGTTTCTCAATCTTTCACTACTGCTATCTCAAAAATTCAATTTTTCTTTTTTAGAAGAAAGCACCGTAAACGGACTAGTTGATGATTATTACACATACGGAGATGCTCTTTTCTGGGCCCACTTCTCCTGTTACCTTCTCCTTGCCAAACGGTTGTTCAACTCAATCAAAGGTGTTAGTAAAAATATCACTCAAACCTACTTGATTTCACTTCGTCGATTCTTGACTTATTTTCTGGTGTTCCAGGTACTCTGGCTACCGTTTCTGCTGGTTTATATTTCTGACTATCGTTATCTGATCTGGGAAAATGGTTTATACTATTACCCTATCTATATTCCGCTGGTAATCCTGATTTACTGGATTAGTTTCAAATACTTTACGGAACTTCATGCCTATGGACTCATCGGAAAATTCAGGAAATCCAGCATTCTACTTGCTTTATCGGAGCAACAAATTTCTGAAGCTGTCGTGAAGCTAAGACTATTGATGGACGCTGAAAGAATGTATCTCAATCCCAATCTGAGTGTTAAAGATATTGCCGATCGCCTTACGATTTCTTCACGACTTCTTTCCGCACTATTAAATCAACATCTCAAAACTAATTTCAACGATTTCATCAATGAGTACAGGGTAAATCACGTCAAGAAAATGCTAATAGATCCAAAGTACAGTCACTTAACCATTGCTTCTTTGGCACTGGACTCTGGATTCAATTCTATTCCTACTTTTCAACGCACATTCAAAGCTTTTACAAAATGTTCTCCAGTAAACTATAAGAAACAAGCAGTTTTAGTTTAGTCAAATCCTGATTTGAGTAGAAAGTAAGTGGCAACACGGCTCTTTTTGAACTTTTTGTCTGATTAAAGCAGTACCCTGTGGATGATAAATATCAACGCCTCATAAAGCGCTTATTTAGAAGTAGTCTTACAATTGTCTTACTTATTTCAAACGATGTGTCGCATGCTCAGGAGTTGACAAGAAAATTCTCTGTACAGGAGCTAAAGCAGGATTTTTCCATCTTCCGTGAGATCCTGGAAGAAGCACATCCCGGACTTTATTGGTTTAATTCAAAAGAGCATACAAACTATCTGTTTGATTCAACTTATGCAACCATTGATAAGTCGATGACCAAGGAGGAATTCTTTCTGCTCATCGGGAGGTTTATCCCTAAGATCGGTTGCTTGCATACAAATGTGATTGGAGACGGATTTCCGGACAGTACGTTGTTTCTTCCCTTCAGATTCAAAATCATCAATGATAAAACATGGGTATACCAAAACATGAGTGATGAGGAATCTATACCAGAGGGATCAGAAGTACTCTCTATCGATGGTGTTCCCACCACTAAAATACTCGCTTCCTTGCTGGAGTACTTATCCAATGACGGGTACACCAAAGGTTTTGCAAAACATATCCTCGGCTATTACTATCACTACTATTATAAATCTGCCTTTCGAAATACGGAAAGAGTTGTGCTTAAAACAGAAGAACACGGCGAAGTAAAATCTCATATCGTTTCGGCCGTTAAACGACAGGCATGGGATAGTGTTCAACGTGAAAAATATGGTCAAAACAATGAGCCTGTTATCCAGCTTACTTTCTATGATAATTTGAGTACAGCCCTGCTAAAGATCACACGCTTTGGACACTGGCGGATAAACGATAAAAAATTCAAATTTCAGGAAGTACTGAAAGAAAAAATGATGGAAGTCATCAATGCAGGAGTGAACAATTTAATCCTGGACATTGGAGATCGAGGTGGAGGCAATGAGATCTACGGAGCCCAGCTATTATCTTACCTGATTGATGAACCATATGTTCCTCATAAAGCCATTGAGTTTAAAACAAAGAAGTTTGATGTCTCAAAAAAATACAGTGATACAGGTTGGTTTGAGTACAATTTGCTCAAAGCAATTATGCGATTCGAGAAAACAGATTCAACTTATTTATTGAGGAATTATCCAACACTTAAGCCCATAAAACCTTCGAAAATCCATTTTAGTGGTAACATTTATATGCTCATAAGTAATGCCACCGCTTCTGCTACTTCCGATTTTGCAGCATGGGTTCATACATTGAAACTAGCCACAATCATTGGGGAAGAGACTGGAGGTGGATATGTGGGGAACACAAGCAACTGGGAATTTAGAATCACACTTCCAAATACAGGAGTTCGATTCTGGGTTCCATTGGCCCGATATTTCAATAATGTTAATCAAGAGGTATTTTTTGGAAGAGGTGTTAAACCTGATTATGAGGTGCACCCAAAGATTGAAGATATTATTAACGGAATTGACACACAATTAGAATTTACTCTTGAATTGATCAAGAATCGGAATATGGAGTAATATGATTTTTGCGCCCTTTTGCCATTCCCAATGCCTATCCCTCCTGCCAAAAATGTCAAAAGAGTGGACCAGGCGTCCCCCTCCACTCCTACACTAAATTGATAGGACTACATCCTTTCACGAAACCCTCCACTAACTAGGCCAATACTCCCGATAGCTACCGGGACCAAAGCTGATTTATCCTGACTTTCGTCAGGACAGGTTCCAGGTAAAGACAACTTGTCCCGATAAATATCGGGAGTATATAAACAAAATAGCGTATTGAGCGTTTGAGGATGTTTGACTTTCTACACTATTTGCCGTTCTATTAAAGCTTCGTAAAATGTACTGTAGGTCAAAAACGAAATATAGGATTATGAAAAAAACCTTATTGATGACAACACTAATGGTTTCATTTCTGGTGTCAAGCGCTCAAGATGAAATAGCACAAATAACCAGCACATTGAATGACTATATCGAGGGCACGGCCAGTGGACAACCAGACCGATTAAAGGAAGCTTTCTATGAAGATTTTAATTTGTTTTTGGTGGCGCAGGACACGCTGAGGGTAATTGATGGAAAAGGGTATATCAGTCGTGTGGAAAATGGCAAGGAATATAATCGTGAAGCAAGAATTCTTTCAATAGATGTAGAGAATGATGCTGCAGTAGCTAAAATTGAAGTGTATTTTCCAGATGATAATCGAAGGGCTACTGACTATTTACTTTTGCTCAAGACAGAAGAACGCTGGAAGATTGTCCATAAATTGATAAACCTGAATGCATTCGAAAATGCAGGGGAATTAGTGGTTGAAAATTCCAATGAGCTTGCCAGGATACAATCCACGTTGGACGATTATATGGAAGGTACGGCAACCAGCAATATAAACCGGTTACGAAAAGCCTTTCATGAAGATTTGAACCTGTATTATGTCAAAGACGGAGCGATCACGATCATACCAGGCACTCAATACCTGGAAAATTTCAGAGATGGCAGGAAGTTCAATCGAATTGGAAAGATCTTATCGCTGGATTATGAAGACAATGCGGCAATAGCAAAACTTCAAATACTCATGCCAGATAGAAATCGAATTGCCATTGACTATCTGTTGCTCCTGAAAATCAATCAACAATGGACCATCATTCATAAGTCCTTTACCAGTAAAAATTATTGAAAGAGGTTTTGATAAGGGTTATGTGGGGCTGTGAAGAAACTGCTAAAGAGCAACCAACGCTAAAATCCCGCTGATTTAGCGTTGGTTACCGGGTTTTATTAAAATTTCAATTACAGTTAAGTTTGGATCGCGCTTCCGGCGTTGTACGACGCGCATATACACTTGAGCAGCTTTTGCTTCTGCCCAGGCACTCCGGAAGGTTTTCAATTACGTAGCTTCCTTTTCTGGACTCGAATGCATTCTCCTGGCCTGGCGTGAGATTAGGAAAGAAATCCAGGCCTGTAAGTTCTTCCACTCGGTCTATGGTTGTACTTAGGCTTGCTACTTCATCTACTTCAATGTTGTTATTGTCGACAATGTATGCTGCAGACCCTACAATCACATTACTGTTCACTTCAAGCAGTATTTTAAAATACTGACCTGGTACATTTACATTAATATTCCTTGGAAGACACAACGTATCGATCACTGTGGAGAATATGGATCCTGAGAACAAATAGAAGTCACTTCCTGGCCTTTCCCTGGCCCACTCTCTCACATTACTTTCCAGCAGACACCAGCCTTTCTGATTACAGCAGCCATGCTGAGGTGTCATATTGGTCATATAAAATGATTCAGCGTAAAGGGCACTATCTCTGACAAACACGCCTGCCGGAGCTAAGTGTCCGTGATCATATCCTGATGATGCAAAGGCTGTTTTCTTGAGGT
>JANQEC010000368.1 GCA_028278585.1 Cyclobacteriaceae bacterium
TAGGGTAGTCGATTGAGAAATAAGATGGATCATAAGTGACTACTTGATTGGTTAGGTCAAGGGCGGCATTGCTGAGCTTCTCTTCAAAGGACTGGCCAAAAGCGAAATTGAAGGCAGCCAGAAAAAGAAGTACGTAACCTGATCTTTTCATGTTAGATACAACGAAAGAATTGACAGGTATGATGTAGATTGGATTTCAAATGGAAAAATTCAAACTAGAGGAGCACGATTTCATTGAGCTAAATAAACTGCTGAAAATTCTGGATTGGGTTAGTTCGGGTGGTGAGGCAAAACAAGCAATAGACGAAGGATTGGTCAAGGTCAACGATGAAATTGAGACCAGGCGAAGAAAGAAACTTCGCCTGGGTGATATTATTGAATTTGATAACCTGAGAGTAAGGATTGAGTGATTCAGTGTTAGTCTTTGGGGATAAATCGTACGATCAAACGTTGAACCTTAGGTTCTTTCTCAGGAGTTAGTGTAAAAAACACCCGAATGTCCCCATTTTCTCCTCGCACTTTGAAATATCCCCTTAACTTATTGTAAGGTTCTACTTCAAATACCTCACCAATAGTACCGGCCTGAGCAAAAACTTCATCAATACGCTGCTTTCTGATCTCGCGGGACTGATCCAGGTATAGATTTTCCGCTATGATCTCTTTTTCAAGCTGTGTATCCCAGGATTGTAGAAAACTCAGTAGCTGGTCCTTTCGCTTGTCGAAGATGTCTGAGGAACGAAGTTGTCGTCGTTGAATCTTATCATTACTGAAGATCAGTTTTTCGATTTCACTTAGTGGCCATGGGCTTGTGTAAGTCAAATTACCAAAAGCCATTAATCCTATGCCGTATTGAGGATAAAAGACATAATTGCTACCAAATCCGGGAAGTGCTCCACCATGCGACACGCGCCTGACGCCATTGCAATCCCTGGTGATGCTTAAACCATATCCATAGCCTCGAAGAGAAGGGCATGGCTCATTGTTAAAATCTTTGCTATTCGCATTTAACCGTGAGAATTGCTGCGTGTGCATTTCCCTAAGAGTAGCTCTTTTGATCGGACCGATTTCTTCTCCATTTCTCGGTGGCCATGCATTGAGGTGAAGACTTACATATTTGCTGAAGTCTTCAATCGTTGTGATCAATCCACCCATTGCTCCAAAGGATCCATCGTGAAGCATTGGCTCCAACTCCCATCCATTGTCCTTAGTGCGATAGCCAATGGCTAGTTGATCTTCAGGTATTTCGTCAAATTCCCAATACGAACTTTCCATTCCTAGTGGGAGCAATAGTTCATTCCTGATGTATTCCTGGTAAGGAATTCCGCTGACCTTTGTGACAATATTTCCCAGCATAGCATAACCCAGGTTGCTGTATTCGTACTGAAATGCTGGTACACTTGAAAAGGAGAGACCTTCTGATATCATACCAGTTAGCATCTCGTTTGGCTCATCGAGTTGCCTATCTCCCCACGGGTTGTCTTCAGGAAAACCTGCCGTCATTGTAAGCAAATGCCTGAGGTTTAGAATGGGAGAGTCGCTCGTGTTGTAGGTGATGCCTTCTGTCTCACGAATGTAATTTGAAACCGGATCACTTAATTTGAGCTTTCCTTCGTCACGCAATTTTAAAATTGCCATTGCTGTGAAACTTTTGGTCATAGAGGCAATACGAAATACCGAGGAACTTGAAGCCTGGTATCCTTTTTCCCGATTGATCATACCTGTAGAAGTGGTGAGAACAAGTGAATCGTCAACTACTATACCTAAAGAAATACCCGGGATTTTCCTGGCAGCTGCATGATCTTCCATAAGCTTTTCAATGTCGGGGAGTAGCCTGGAGATTTCCTCAATTCGTACATCATTTTCAAAATAATCCGGCTTGTATGTACTTAAAAAAGATTTTGTTGTAGGGGTTTCCTCTGTTGCTGGTGCGTCAACGCAAGAGCTATACAAGAGAATGCATAAACTAAATAAAAGTGTCTTTTTGATGGAGTTGATTTGATCAAGATTCATGACTGCTAGGTTAGATTGTACTAATTAGTGTTCAAGAAGGACATTGCTGGTTACAAGGAGTTGCAAGTTGCATGTAATTTTCAACGGCTTAAGTTAAGGCTCATCCGTCCTTATCAGTAACCAAATCACCAATTTTATTGGAAAATTTTATGGCAAATTGGTCGACAACTTTTGCAAACCAATGAGCAAGAAACAATGAAAGAGTTGTTGAAAGGACAAATACGAGGAAGACCTTTGTCATGTAATCAAAGGGTAGGGCGATGTATAGAAAGCAAGAAAAAGAACAGATGATCGGCAAGTGAATAAGATACAGACCGAAGGAAATCCTGCCTAACCAAACAAAGATCTTGCGCTGAAAGAACGTTTGAAGCCGTTCTGTTTTAAGAATAACAAATACGATCAGCCCACTCAATCCCACATAAAAGAATCCATAGTAATTTGGAAATCCTCCAAGGATTACAAGAGCTACAAAGAGTATTGTGTTTACACGCTGGTTTTTGAGAAGGAGATCCTGAAAGGTGTGGATACTCGTCTTCAACCTGCTGTAATTCAAATCGCACAATGAAAAACCGAGTATGAATGTCAGCATCCAATACTTTGCAAGAAAAAATGTTCCAAGCGCAATGGATAGATAAAACAAGAATCGATGGTGGTTGTTACCAATAATACCGCATAGAAGAAAGATGAACAAACTTCCATACAGTTCGGGATTCATGGTCCAAAGCACAGCATTGTAAGTCACGCTGCCTCCCGGATTGAAAAATGTATTCCATAACCCAGACTTGACAGCAACAAAAATGTTTGGATCAAATAAGTAATAGCTGGTTATCCATGTTTCAGATTCAGGTCCATAGATCTTTTGATTGTACATAAGTCCCAGGCTTAGCAGGACGTAAGCAAAAAGAACAGAGGCGATTACAGGAATTGCGAGCCTGAAGTATCTCTTTGTAAATGCCCTGATCAGGTAAGACCTGTCATCTTTTGTGAATAGTTTGATTGAAATCACATATGCACTCAAGAACCAGAATATATATATCGCAAACTCACCATTAAAGAACAGGTTGATCGCACCATGAAATATATGCGAGATTGTGTAGGAGTTGGTCTTTTCTTCAAAGAAGACAAGTAGCTCTTTCAATTTATTTTCCGCGAGCATTAGCTGCAAATGATTGAAAAGCACCATCAGTGCAGCTATACCTCTCAGTCCCTCAAGGTGGGCAAGTCTTGTTTTCATTTAACTAGACGTCCAGGTATCATTCATTGAAAATACGATTCGATAACCATCCGGATCCAGGAACATGACTCCATTCTCATCCCAATATGGGTTGGCTGCTTTGATTGGTTTGATTCCGTGATTTTTCAGCCTGGTTTCCAAACTAGACATTTCCTGGGAAGAAGCATAAAATACCAATAAGTCATCTTCATCAAACTGATGCTGTGCTTCATTTTCGGATTCAGTAAATTCCAAATGCCAATCAGTACCTTTTTTTGTTAGAAAAACTCCATCATAGCCATCGTGATCATTGAATTCACCAATTTGCTCGAAACCTAATATTCCAACATAGAAATCTTTTAACTGCTTCAGGTTGTTCGTGTGCCTCGCATATCGGAAATGCATCATTATTCTTTTAAAATCACTGCTGGCAGATCCAGCGACCTGTACAAGTCATTAAAGGCCTTCATTTCTACATCAATCAGTTGATCTCTTTGTTCCGAAAATGCCTGCCATCGTTCCTCGAGATCTGAAAACCGATCCCGGGCACCCTGGGTCACCCTTGGGTCCGTAACGTCAACATACCCTTTCAGGTGCATGAGTTGGGCATTAAGTTGATTTTGAAAGTTGATCACATCCTGGAAAGTTTTCTGTTTGGGTTGGATCAAAGTTTCTTCCCATTGCGAGATTTTCTTCGTGAGTGCCTTGGCTGTATCCAGAAGTGCTTCAACACCATCTTTGCCCTTCAATAATTTTTGGTACGCATTGAGTTGATCTCTTGCCGAACGCATATCATCAACTTTCTCATGAATGTCGGTGATCATATCTGTTATCGACTTTAGCAATGCTTGTTGATCCCTGTAATCTGATTCGGTTGCATCAAGATTTGGGTTTGGAAGGATGGTAACAGCTGTTTCAAGTGTGTCACCATCCTGGATACTCAACCGGATGGTATATTCTCCCGGAGCTACTGTTGTCCCAGCATAGTTTCCATAAACAAAAACGCCTTTAATTGCCGGCAAAGTCTCTCTTCTGAAATTCCACGTAAATCGATTGATTCCTTTTTTTGCTGGTGCCAGTGCTGGTTTTGGCGGTCCGCCAGGCCAGGATTTAAAAGACTCATCCACTTGGTTTGTATACGTTCTTATGACATCACTTCCTTGCTTGATCTCTATACTCATAGAAATGGTATCAGGGAGTTCTTCAGGAAGGTAGTAGTCAAAGGTGACACCTGATTTTGGATTCTTACCCACGGAAGGACTATTTGAATTACCACCGACAAAAAGGTACGTGGCTTTCGGTTTGAATAGCTGTGCAGATTTGTTGAACTGGCCTTTTGCTTGTTGAATGGCTCCCAGATCATCAAGAATCCAAAATCCACGACCAGCAGTAGCTGCTACCAGATCGTTATCCTGAATTGCTAAGTCATTAATTGGAAGGACAGGTAAATTCAATTGCAGTTTTTGCCAGTTTGTTCCATCATTAAATGAAACATACAAACCAGTTTCGGTTCCTGCATACAATAGTCCTTTTACTTTTCGATCCTCTCTTATCGTTCTAATAAATCCATTGGGATCGTCAAATCCATTGGTGATCCGGGTCCATGAGGTACCGTAATTGGTTGTTTTGTAAGCGATAGGGGTGAGGTCGTTGAATTTATATCGCATTACAGCAATGTAAGCTGTTGCCGGGTCGTGAGATGAAACTTCGATACTATTTATAATGCCTTCTTGAAGTCCTGTAGGCGTAACATTGGTCCAGGTAGCTCCACCATCTTTGGTTAAGTAAACCAGGCCGTCATCAGAACCTGCCCACAGAACTCCTTCTTCATGAGAAGATTCCGTCAAGTACATAATCGTATTGTAATTCTCACCTCCAGCAGCCTCGTTTGTAAACGGTCGACCACCAGGCCCCTGCCTGGTCGTGTCGTTTCTTGTTAAGTCCGGACTTATCGCCTCCCAGGAAATACCTCCGTTTGTTGTTTTGAATACTACGTTCCCGGCATGATAAATCGTATTTCTATCATGAGGTGATGAAATGATGGGAGCATTCCAGTTGTAACGATATTTAAAATTCTTTGGAATACTGCTTAGGCCTAATTCCGGATACTCTTTGATAGGTTTTCCTTCTTTGGTAGATTTTACCCACTGTTCAATGATTCCCTGGTAGCATCCACCGTACACAACATCCGGCTTGTCAGGGTCAAAAGCGAGATAGGCACTTTCACAACCAGCTACAGAAAACCAATCTTTCCATCCGATCCCGCCGGAGTTGGTTCTGCTGGCAATGGCAATCGCAGAATTATCCTGTTGGCCACCGTACACATTATAGGGAACCAGGTTATCTGTGATTACCCGATAAAATTGCGCGGTTGGTTGATTTTGCTGAGTTGACCAGCTTTTACCTCCATTGTATGAAACATTGGCTCCCCCATCATTCGAATTGATCAGGATCTTATTATTGGTTGGATTGATCCATAAGTCATGGTTGTCTCCATGCGGTGTTGGTAAATTGCTAAAAGATTTACCCCCATCAATGGATTTCATCACCGGAGCATTGATGACATAGACCAGGTTTTGATCAACCGGATCCGCCTCAACCTCCATGTAGTACCACGATCTTGCAATCAATATCCTGTTTTTGTTGACCTGTTTCCATTCTTTTCCACCATCATTGGATCGATAAAGCCCTCCCTTTTCACCTTCTGCCTCTATGATGGCAAAGACTAAATTTGAATTGGCTCGTGATACGGAAATTCCAGCCTTTCCAAATTCTTCAGGCAATCCTTCCTCCATTTTTTCCCAGGTTTCTCCACTATCTACCGATTTATACAAGCCGGAATTTGGACCGCCAGATTCTACGGTCCATGGATATCGTTGGTGTTGCCACATAGCCGCAAACAAGATCCTGGGATTGTTCATGTCCATCGACAGGGAAGATGCCCCTGAATTGGGTGCAAC